>JAQCBM010000416.1 GCA_027729865.1 Actinomycetota bacterium | reverse complement strand
TGGATA
This sequence comes from Actinomycetota bacterium, assembly GCA_027729865.1. Lineage (GTDB taxonomy): Bacteria > Actinomycetota > Actinomycetes > S36-B12 > S36-B12 > S36-B12. The sequence continues at coordinate 2,514 of JAQCBM010000416.1, read as the reverse complement.
CTTGGGGGTTTGGTTTCCGGCAGGCGTCTTCAGGCAGCCGAATGCAGGTCGTGGAATCAACAAGGTACTTCCACCGCGTGGGATTGAATTCGTATTACGTCAGGGATGAAAGAGCTCGGTTTCGAAGCCAGGTAGCAGCTTCGATTTTGCTCGAAGATCCGGCATTGCTTGACAAACGTGCTGTTCGGAAAATCTACGGCAGAAACTCGAGGAAGCGTTGGTTTGAAGACCTTGCTCGGCATGGCCGCAGCAATCACACAGCAGGCGGCATGAGTGTTGATCAGATCGCGCCAGATGCAAAGGATGCTCTTCAGCTTGAACTTTCGCTGCTTCTTAACTAGGTTACTTTGATTGACGGGTCGGTCACAGGATCAAAGGTTCCCAAGGCAATTACAGCCGTGGCCTGAGTTGGTGAGAATGCAGTGTTGATGCCGCATCATTCAGTTCTCGGATGAGCCATGCCTGCCATAGGCCAAATCTTGGGACGAAGTGAGGATTCCTCTGGAGAAAGAGCTCCTTTTCTTCCAATTCGTCATCTGGCAAATTCATGAACCGTTCCAGAAACTCCTCGGCGGTCCTGGAATAGAAGGAAAGGTTGTCCCATGGGATGGAGAACTTGAATGGTCGAGTGTCCACATCGCCAATGAGCCAAGGAATGGCTCCAACGCTGAGAGCTTCAAAAAACCGGAAACGGGTCTGCCGCGACTTTGGTTGACGGTTGTTGTGTGTTGATCATGCTGCCTCGTCGGTGAAGGCGAGTTCGAATTCGACGGGGGTCAAACGGCCGAGGCGGCGTTGCCGGCGGCGTCGGTTGTAGGTGTGTTCGACCCAGTGGATGATCGCGTAGCGCAGGTCGTCGCGGGTTGACCAGCGTTGCCGGTCGAGGACGTTCTTCTGCAGCAGCGAGTTGAACGATTCCATCGCTGCGTTGTCACCCGCGGCGGCGACGCGGCCCATCGATCCGGAGAGTCCGGCGGCCTTGAGCACGGCGACGAAATCTCGTGAACGAAACTGCGATCCCCTGTCGGAGTGCACAATCACGGTGCCGACGAACCGGCGACGGGCAAGTGCTGCGCGCAGCGCGTTGACTGCGAGCTGGCGGGTCATTCGTTCGCCGATCGAGTAGCCGACGATCCGGTTGGAGAACTGATCCTTGATCAGGCAGCAGTAGAGCTTGCCCTCGCTGGTGGGGTGCTCGGTGATGTCGGTGACCCACACGGCGTTCGGGCGGTCGGCGGTGAAGTTGCGTTGCACCAGATCGTCATGCACCGCCGGCCCAGGCGTCTTGCCCGAACCGTGGCGGCCTTTGCGGACGGTGGTCGACCACAGGCGCTGCTGACGGCACAACCGCCACACTCGCCGTTCACCGACGATGTGGCCGTCACGCTCGAGCTCGTCGGCCAGGAACCGGTAACCGAACTCGGGGTCATCAGCATGCGCGTCGATCAGCGCATTCGTGAGGTGCGCGTCGCCCCAGTCACGGTCGCTGACCGGGTTGGCCCGCCACTTGTAGAACGCCTGCGGCGAGAACCCGAGCACCTCGCAGGTCAACCGCACCGGGATTCCTTCGGCGGCCAGTTCACGGACCAGCGGGTAGCTCATTTTGGGAGGTGATCGCGGGCGAAGAACGCTGTCGCCCGCCGCAGGATCTCGACTTCCATCTCCAGACGGCGCTTGTCGCGACGCAGCTGCACGACCTCGGACTGCTCCGACGTCGTCAGCCCATCCTTGATGCCGTCGTCGATGTCCGACTGACGCATCCAACGGTTCACGGACTGCTCCGAGATCCCGAAGTCCGCAGCGACCTCCGCACGCGTTAACTCGCCCCGACGAGCGACCGTGACCACATCACGCCTGAACTCAGGTGGGAACTTCTTGGGCATGGCATCCATCCTTTCGCAGGGCAACGCCCTACAAATGAGATGTCAACCAAAGTCGCGGCAGACCCTTCAACATTTTTCAACTCTAGTTCCGGTGATCTTTCGAACGGTTCGGCAATCGGGTCATGTATGAAGTTTGCGGGAAATCCTCCCATGAGAACGTTCTGAAAGAATCCAAAGGAGGGGAGACTCATGTCGAGTGGACATCGAAGCCCATCGACAACGCGACCGGGATCTGGGCCGGATCGAAGGTCACGTAGGTGACCGGGCGGGGGAGTCGATCGGCGGCCGCCAAGTGGATGGCATCGGCGATCTTCACGGGCTGTTCGCGCACGATGCGTGCAGCGCGATCGAGACACGACTGATCGACCGGCACCACGGCGACGCGATCCCACAACAAACGCACGGCGTCTTCGAGGTCGTTCTGCAGAACTTCCTCGTCGGTGAGGCGGGCAACCAACGCCATCGCTTCACCCATCGACAAGGCCGATGAACACCAGTCGGCGTCGGTTTCCAAGGCGTCGATCACCACGGTGCGTGCTGCGCCGTCGACGGCCACCGCAACGAGCGCCGAGGTGTCGAGATAGATCGTCATCGGATCTCTCGCAACAGACGGTCGAGTCGCGACCCCGAC
>JAQCBM010000415.1 GCA_027729865.1 Actinomycetota bacterium | reverse complement strand
TGGGCTTCCACTTCTTCAACCCCGTTGCCGTGATGCCCCTGCTGGAAATTGCACGCGCGGAGAAGACCGATGATGCCACGGTCGCCACGGCCTTTGCCGTGGGCAAGGAGCTCAAGAAGTCCTGCGTGCTGGTTGCGGATGCTCCGGCGTTCGTCGTGAATCGGTTGCTGATTCGCTACCTCGGTGAGATCACCAAGGCCGTGGACGAGGGGGCGGATTTCGAGGTTGCCGATCGCGCGATGGATCCACTCGGACTACCCATGAGCCCATTCGCGTTGTTGCAGTTGGTGGGCATGGGTGTTGCCGCGCACGTGTCTGAGTCGATGCACCGCGTGTTCCCCGACCGCTACTACCTGTCGCCCAACCTGCAGCGGCTTCTCGATGCCGATATCCAAGGCGTGTGGCAGTGGGGATCGGACGGTTCACGCACGCTGGATCCGAAGGTCGACGAGGTGTATCAGCGCGGGACTACGAAACTCACCGAAGAAGAGATTCGTCAGCGCGCGCTCGATGCATTGGCCGATGAAGCCCGGCGCATGCTTGATGAGGGTGTTGTGGCCGAGGCCCAGGACATCGATCTGTGCATGATCCTCGGCGCAGGCTGGCCGTTCTGGCTCGGAGGCCTGACTCCGTATCTGGATCGCACAGGCACCGCAGAATCCGTTACTGGGAAGCGGTTCCTGGCACCTGGGGTTGCGTCGGTTCCTGCGTAACGCCGGTATCGGAGGCAGCGGGAGTAGCTGCGGGTTGTGCAGCGGGCTGCGCGGCCACCCATTCGATGACGGCGCGGGACACCTGCTGATCGGTTAGTCCGATGGCTTCAAGAATCTGCGCGCGCTTGGCGTGATCGAGGAATTCTCGCGGCACACCGAAAACTCTCACGGGAGTGCTTCGGCCTGAATCGCGGAGCAGGTCGGTGACTGCTGAGCCGATGCCGCCTTCGCGAATACCGTCCTCCAACACCACCACGTGCGCCGCCTGATCGGCCAGATCGACGAGGCCCTGAGGCACAGGTAGCACCCAACGCGGGTCCACCACTCGGGTTGCGATGCCTTGCGCGGCCAACCGGCAGGATACATCCACGCCCATGGCGCCGAAGGCTCCCACCGCCACAATCAACACGTCGACTGGTCCCGCGCCCGACTCGGCGAGAATGTCCATGCCGTCAACGGAATGAACCGCTGGAATATCCGGACCGAGCGCTCCCTTGGGGAAACGCACCACGGTCGGGGCATCGTCTACCGCGATCGCCTCTCGCAGTTCTGCGCGCAGGGTCACGGCGTCCCGCGGTGCGGCAAGCCGCAAACCAGGAACCACGCCCAACATGGCCATGTCCCACATGCCGTTGTGGCTGGCACCGTCGTCGCCGGTCACGCCGGCGCGATCGAGCACAATCGTGACGCCAGCATTGTGCAACGCACAGTCCATCAGCACCTGATCGAACGCGCGGTTCAAGAAAGTCGCATAGATGGCGATCACCGGGTGCAGTCCACCGAACGCCAGTCCCGCAGCACTGGTGATCGCGTGTTGTTCGGCAATGCCGACGTCGTAGGTGCGATCGGGATAACTGGAGGCGAACCGTTCCAGACCCGTGGGACCCAGCATTGCTGCGGTGATCGCAACCACCGATCGCTCATCGTGGCCGACTCTCACCATCTCGTCGGCAAAGACCGAGGTCCACGTTGGCCCTGACTCCGTGAGCGGCTGACCGGTATCGGGATCAATGACACCCACGCCGTGGAAGCGATCGGCTTCATCATTCTCCGCCGGGCCATAGCCATGGCCCTTGTGGGTGATCGCATGAACGATCACGGGGTGGTCGAAGTCCCGGGCTCGAGTGAGGGCGAACTCCATCTCCTGTTCATCGTGTCCGTCGACCGGACCGATGTATTTCAGGCCCAGGTCTTCGAACAGACCCTGCGGCGCCACCACGTCCTTCACGCCCTTCTTCATGCCGTGCAGGGCGTCGTAGATCGGCTGACCAACCACCGGTGTGCGCTGCAATACGCCCTTGCCCCACTGCATGAAGCGTTCGTAGCCGCGCGTGGTGCGCAAGGTTGCCAGGTGATGCGCTAATCCGCCGATGGTCGGTGAGTAGGACCGCTCGTTGTCGTTCACCACGATCACGATCGGTCGATCCGATGCAGCGATGTTGTTCAGCGCCTCCCAGGCCATACCCCCGGTGAGTGCACCATCGCCGATCACCGCGACCACGTGCCGCGAACCCAGCAAGCCTCGGCGTTCCCAGGCCTTGGCCAGGCCGTCTGCGTAGGAAAGCGCCGTGGATGCATGGGAGTTCTCCACGATGTCGTGCGGGCTCTCGGCCCGGCTGGGGTAGCCCGACAGTCCCTGCGCCTTGCGCAGCGAATCGAAGTCTGAACTGCGCCCAGTGATCATCTTGTGTACGTAGGCCTGATGGCCGGTGTCCCAGATGATGGCGTCATCCGGTGAGCGGAAAACCCGATGCAAGGCGATGGTCAGCTCCACCACACCCAGGTTGGGCCCCAAGTGCCCGCCGGTAGCGGCGACCTTC
>JAQCBM010000414.1 GCA_027729865.1 Actinomycetota bacterium | reverse complement strand
CACTCGGCCAACCAGTTCGCCAACATCTCGTGACCACCCTCGGTGAGCACCGACTCCGGCTGGAACTGCAAACCCTCCACCTTCGCGGATCGGTGACGCAGCGCCATGATCACACCGCTGTCGGTACTTCCTGTCACTTCGAGCTCGTCGGGCACGGTCGCTGGATCCACCGCAAGTGAGTGATACCGCGTTGCGGTGAAGTGCTGCGGCAACCCGGCGAGCACACCGGTGTCCTGGTGCACCACTTCGGATGTCTTGCCGTGCAGCAGCTCCGGGGCTTGGGTCACCGACGCTCCGAAGGCAGCGGCGATTGCTTGATGGCCGAGACACACGCCGAAGATCGGCACGTCGCCGGTGCATTCGCGCACGATCTGCATGCACGCGCCCGCATCCTCGGGCGTGCCCGGCCCCGGCGAGAGCAGCACACCGTCGTAGTCACGGCATTGCTCCGGGGTGACGTCGTCGTTCCTTACAACCGTCACATCCGCGCCGAGTTGGGCGAGGTACTGGACGAGGTTGAAGACGAAAGAGTCGTAGTTGTCGACCACGAGGATCCGGGGGCCGGTGGCTTCCACAGCGCCATTCTGCGGCACCGGATTTAGCGGCGTGTGGCAGGCTAGGTAGTCACGTGGGATAGCGAGAGCGTGCGGCAGCGCACGCCGATCAAGGGAGAGACCAGTGCCGGAGTCCAAGGGACGCAAGAAGGACCCCTTCACCCCGCCGCCGTCCAAGGGCGAGCGCAAGGTCGCCAAGATCGGCTCCCCGAGCTGGCTGGCCCCCGTGATGGTCGCATGCTTCGTGATCGGTCTGGTCTACATCGTGATCTTCTACATCGCCGGCTCGGACATCCCGATCATGAACTCCATCGGCGGGCAAGCGAACGGCCTGGTCAACGTGGGCATCGGCTTCGGCTTCATCATCATCGGCTTCATCTTGTCCACGAAGTGGAAATAGCCGACTTATCCACACTCCTTCACGTCCCCCAATGGGGTGACATTGCGAATTCGTGAGGGGATTCGAGTTACACCGCTGTAGTTCATCCCCAGCTGTGGGCAACCTGGGGATAAGTGGAAAGTGCTGTGATTCCTGTGACTAGAGCAACTCCAGAATCGTCGCGTTGGCCATCCCGCCGCCCTCGCACATGGTCTGCAGGCCGTAGCGGATCTGATCGCGCTTCATCCGGTGCACCAGCGTGGTCATCAACCTCGCGCCCGACGCCCCCAGCGGGTGGCCCAGCGCAATGGCCCCTCCCTGCGGATTGGTGAGCGCCGGGTCAGCGCCGGTGTCTGCGTACCAGGCCCCGAGGACGGCGGCGAACGCCTCGTTCACCTCGAAGCTGCTGATGTCGGCTAGACCCAGGCCCGATTTGGCGAGCACTTTCTCGGTAGCCGGGATCGGTCCGGTCAGCATGATCACCGGATCCACGCCAGCCATCGCGAACGAATGCAGCCGAGCTACGGGCGTGAGTCCGAGTTCACGGGCCTTGTCGCTGCTGGTGATGAGCAGCGCAGCCGAGCCGTCGGATATTTGCGAAGCATTGCCGGCGGTGACCACGCCGTCTTCTTTGAAAGCCGGCTTCAGTGTGGACAGTGATTCGGGTGTGGTGTCGGGTCGGATTCCTTGGTCGTTTGTCACGTTGCCGTGTTCAGTACCAACAACGACGATCTCCGCATCGAACAGCCCATCCTTGGCTGACCGCGCCGCACGCTGCTGAGACTCCGCAGCAAGTTCATCGAGGTAGGACCGCGAGAGGTTCCACCGCTGGGCGATCATCTCCGCGCTGATGCCTTGGTTCACCAGGTCCGGATAGCGCTGCAACATGCGTGGACCGAAGGGTCCCTCGCCGCCGGCCATGTTGGAGAACATCGGCACGCGAGACATCGACTCCACGCCGCCAGCGATCACTACGTCCATCTGTCCTGACATCACCGCAGCGGCGGCGAAGTGCACGGCCTGCTGGCTGGATCCGCACTGACGGTCGATGCTCACGCCGGTCACGGACTCGGGTAGGCCTGCGGCTAACGATGCATTACGTGCGACGTTCGCACTCTGCTCGCCCACTTGGCTGACACAACCCCAGATGACGTCGTCGATCGCATTCGCATCGATACCCGAGCGCTGCACAAGTGCGTCGATGACTGTTGCAGATAGATCCACCGGGTGGATGCTGGATAACTCGCCCTTGCCCGGCTTGCCGATGCCTACGGGTGTGCGGACGGCTTCAACGATCACTGCATCGCGCATTGGTGTTCCCCTCGTGGTGTTCTAGCCAAGTTAGGCCCACGCTACGCGGCTCGGCGCCGACGTGCCAGGCAGTTACGTGGTGATCACGCCCAGTGGCGCGAGGAGTTCCTGGATCTGCGCCGTGCGCATCATGGTGAGGGCGATCAGAACGAGGAAGATCCCACCAACACCCGCGACCTGAATGACCGTTCGTCCGCGTTTAGGCGCGTGCACGAGGATTGCTGCCACAGCAGCACCCACTACGAGACCGCCCAGGTGCGCGCGCCAATCGATGCCGGGTGCGATAAATCCG
>JAQCBM010000413.1 GCA_027729865.1 Actinomycetota bacterium | reverse complement strand
GAATGAGCAGTCCAGTGGCCACCGCGGCCTCGACCTCCAGTGAGCAACAAGCAAGGCCTGCTCCAAGGACTTGAACCCTTACATCGGGCCGGGATGCCAGTCGCCACACGCATCGCAGGCTAGTCGCGGCCTGGTCGCGTTGCGCCATCCGGAACCCCACATGGTCATGCGACACAAAAGAGAGCAGAATGTGACGAACACGAAAGCGCTCCTACGGGTGCTTGCAGAAGAACTCGAGGAAAACGGGTGCCATGACCAAGCAGGTCGTCCAAGTCGACAGGGTCGTTATCAGGTTCGCCGGGGACTCCGGCGATGGCATGCAACTCACCGGCGATCGGTTCACGTCCGAGGCCGCCTGGATGGGCAACGATCTACTGACCTTGCCGAACTTCCCCGCAGAGATTCGCGCCCCAGCAGGAACCCTTCCCGGTGTCTCGTCCTTCCAACTTGCGTTCGCCGACCACGACATCACCACCCCCGGTGATCAACCCAACGTTCTTGTGGCCATGAACCCCGCGGCCCTCAAGGCGAACATCGGCGATCTCCCACGCGGCTCAGACCTCATCGTCAACACGGACGAATTCACCAAGCGGAACCTGGAGAAGGTCGGCTACCCCGAGAGTCCACTCGAGGATGACTCCCTCGAGGCCTACCGCGTTCACCCCATCGCCTTGACGTCGATGACCGTCGAGGCACTCAAAGACTTCGACATCACAAAGAAGGACGCCGAGCGGGCCAAGAACATGTTCGCCCTCGGTCTGCTTCTCTGGCTGTATCACCGCCCCACCGAGGGCACGATCGACTTCCTCAAGAAGAAGTTCGCCAGCAAGCCGGAAATCATGAAAGCCAACATCACTGCATTCGAGGCGGGTTGGTCCTTCGGCGAGACGACCGAGGAATTCAGCATTCAGTACGAGGTGAAGCCGGCTGCGATGCCCGCCGGCACTTACCGCAACATCACCGGCAACCTCGCGCTGTCTTACGGCCTGATCGCGGCCTCCGAGCAGTCCGGACTGAAACTGTTCCTCGGTTCCTATCCGATCACCCCAGCGTCGGACATCCTCCACGAACTCAGCAAGCACAAACGGTTCGGCGTGATGACCTTCCAGGCCGAGGATGAGATCGCCGGAATCGGCGCCGCACTCGGTGCTTCCTACTCCGGATCACTTGGCGTCACCACCACATCCGGACCTGGTATCGCACTGAAGTCCGAGACGATCGGCCTTGCGGTCTCACTCGAACTCCCGCTGATCATCGTGGATGTGCAGCGCGGCGGTCCGTCCACCGGATTGCCGACCAAGACCGAGCAGTCCGATCTGCTTCAGGCGATGTTCGGCCGCAACGGCGAATCCCCTGTGCCGATCGTGGCCCCGCAAAGCCCTGCCGATTGCTTCGACGCCGCCCTCGAAGCGGCGCGTATCGCGGTCACCTACCGCACACCGGTGTTCTTGCTCTCCGATGGTTACCTCGCCAACGGTTCAGAGCCGTGGAAGCTGCCGGACATCGAGGACCTGCCCACCATCGATCCGAACTTCGCCACGGCTCCCAACCATACGAAGGATGATGGATCGCTGGAGTTCTGGCCCTACCAGCGCGACCCGGAAACCCTCGCGCGACCGTGGGCAATCCCCGGAACGGCGGGCCTCGAGCACCGCATCGGCGGGCTGGAGAAGGCCGACGGCTCTGGCAACATCTCCTACGACCCCGACAACCACGACCACATGGTTCGCCTGCGTCAGGCGAAGGTCGATGCGATCGCCCAGTCCATCCCGGATCTGGAAGTGGACGATCCCAGCGGGGAAGCGAAGATCCTGGTGCTCGGCTGGGGTTCCACCTACGGCCCGATCGGCGCCGCCTGCCAGATCTCCAGGCGCGCAGGTATCAAGGTGGCCCAGGCTCACCTGCGCCACCTGAATCCGTTCCCGAAGAACCTTGGCGAGGTGCTCAAGCGCTACGACAAGGTGGTAGTGCCCGAGATGAACCTCGGCCAACTCAACATGTTGCTGCGGGCGAAGTTCCTGGTCGACACCTACGGCTACAACCAGGTGCGAGGACTTCCCTTCAAGTCATCGGAACTGGTCGACGTCATTACTGAACTGAACCAACAGATGGAAGGCGCGCAATGAGCACCGACGCATTCCCCGCTTTGTCCTTGGTCCCCAAGTCCGAGGTGGAGTTGAAGGCCAAGGACTTCAAGACCGACCAAGAGGTTCGGTGGTGTCCCGGATGCGGCGACTACGCGATCCTCGCCGCAGTCCAGGGCTTCATGCCCGAGATGGGGTTGAAGAAGGAGAACATCGTCTTCGTCTCCGGAATCGGTTGCTCGTCACGCTTCCCGTATTACATGGATACCTACGGCGTGCACAGCATCCACGGGCGCGCCCCGACCATTGCCACGGGTATCGCGGCCACCCGGCCAGATTTGTCGGTCTGGGTAGTTACCGGCGACGGCGATGCGCTGAGCATCGGTGGCAACCACCTGATTCACGCGCTGCGCCGCAATGTGAACTTGAAGATCCTGCTCTTCAACAATCGGATTTA
>JAQCBM010000412.1 GCA_027729865.1 Actinomycetota bacterium | reverse complement strand
GTCCGCCGAGCGCGGTGGTCACAGTCCCGCCGCTAGCGGCCTGCTACTTCTACTCCGCTGCAGTCACCAACTAGAACTCTTCGGCTCTAGAACAATGCGTTGGCCAGCGCGATGCGCGCTGGCGCAACTGCCGGATCGTCCCCGGCTAGTACGAACAAATCCAACAGCCGGCTCCGTACCTGTTCACGTTCATCCCCAGATGTCGCGCGCACCAGAGCGATCAGGCGATCAAAACTGGCCGCCCACTGTCCACCCATCGCCTCAACGTCGGCCGCCTGGAGTTGGGCCGCCACATCTCCAGAGGCTGCGGCAGCAAGCACAGCGGTGGGATCCAGGCTTTCGGTGCGCTGGTAGAGGTCGACCATTGCCAACCCTGCTGCAGCGTCGCTGTCCGCTGGTGTCTCATCGAGGATCCGCTTGTAGGCCTGGCGCGCCGCCTCCCAATCCCCCGCATCGATCGCCTCGAACGCTGCCTCGAATCGCGGATCGCCCGCTGGCTCCTCAACCTGCTCGGGATCAGTATCTACGGTTTCACCATCAACCAGCGTGCCAGTGATTCCCTGACTTGCGGCAACCTCGAGAAGTTTGTCCAAGGCAGGACGGATCTGTTGTTCGGGCATAGCGCCTTGGAATAAAGGAACCACCTGCCCACCGATAACCGCGTAAACCGACGGGATGGACTGCACCTGGAAGGCCGCAGCGATTTGCTGCTCGGCATCGACGTCGATCTTCGCGAGCACCCACCGACCGGCGTATTCGGCCGCCAACTTCTCGAGAATCGGCGACAACTGCTTGCACGGTCCACACCAGGTGGCCCACAGGTCCACCACCACGGGCACGGTCATCGACCGGTCGAGCACCTCGGCTTGGAAGGTGGCCGTGGTCACGTCCACGATCACTCCATCAGGCGCTCCCGCGAGCGCGGCTTGGGTCTTGCGCTGTTGGTCCTTCTGCGCTGCCAGCGCACCTAGGTCAACTGCTCCAGAGAAATTCGGCGTACTCACCCATCCATTGTGGCGCATGCGCAATGTCCGTGTTCCCGGGCACTCTCGACCGGGGTTACAGACACAATGGCCCCATGCATGTGTCCGCTCGCGTCGACTACGGCACCCGAGCAATGGTCGAACTCGCCGCCGCCTGGGACACGAATCCCCAACATCTAACGAAGGGCGATCACCTCGCTCAGGCGCAAGGAATCCCCGCGAAATTCCTGGAAGGGATTTTGCGGCAACTGCGTCAGGCCGGGCTGGTGGCCAGCCAGCGGGGAGCGGAAGGCGGTTACCGTTTGGACCGCGCACCGTCGGACATCACCATTGCCGACATTGTTCGCGCTCTCGACGGACCACTAGCGGCCGTCCGCGACCTACGACCCGAAGATGTTCACTATTCCGGTGGAGCCGACCACCTGCGCGAGGTGTGGGTCGCCCTTCGCTCAGCCATGCGCGATGTTCTTGAACACACGACTATTGCTGATGTGCACAGCGGGCAGCTACCCGATCGCGTTCGTGCCTATCTTGATGATCCGGATGCGTGGCGACGTCGTTAGTTGATTTCTTTACCGCGCATTTGGCGCCACAAAGCGTCAGCGGCGCGATGCACCGTTAACTGACCCGTGGAAACTGACTGGGCAGATGCGGAGAGGGAGGCCGCTTCGTCGCCCGAGGAAACACTCGTACGCATCATGCGAAGAAGTTCTGACACGATCTCCTCTTGCGCTCGATTCACGCGCCTACGTTCAAGCTCACCGCACTCCTGAGCCCACGCGTAGTGCGCATCGATGGCAGACACGACGTCACTGATTCCATCCCCGGTGCTCGCCACGGAGACTGCGACCGGAGGCACCCACGTTGATTCGGGTGCGCTTTCTGCGAGCGCAATCATTTGTCGAAGATCGCGAGCTGTGCTCTGTGCTCCCTCTCGATCAGCCTTATTCACCACGAACACGTCGCCTATTTCCAAGATGCCGGCCTTCGCCGCCTGAATGCCATCGCCCATACCCGGGGCAACGAGTACCACGGTCGTGTCAGCAGCAGCGGCAATCTCGACCTCCGATTGCCCCACTCCCACTGTCTCGATCAACACAACGTCGAATCCTGCGGCGTCGTACACGCGCAGCACTTGTCCGGCAGTCGCGGCAAGTCCGCCCAAGTGCCCGCGTGATGCCATCGATCGGATGAACACGTCGGAATCGTCCGAGTGCGATTGCATGCGAATGCGATCTCCCAAGAGCGCACCGCCGGAGAAGGGCGACGACGGATCCACCGCGAGCACGCCCACAGATAGCCCCATCTGGCGATAGGCGGCAATCAGGGCGGCGGTCATCGTTGACTTACCGACTCCCGGCGCTCCCGTCAGACCTATGGTGCGGCTACGTCCGGAACCGTGCAGCGCCAAAATTTCCATAAGGGCTTGGCCATCAGGACTTTGGTTTTCGACCAAGGTGATCGCGCGCGCCACATCTCGAACGCGCCGAGCACGAATGCCCTCTGCCTCTACATTGATGCATGCCCTGTCAGTTTCGTGAGCGCGATCTACGCCAGA
>JAQCBM010000411.1 GCA_027729865.1 Actinomycetota bacterium | reverse complement strand
TGAGGATCTGCGGATTCGTGAATTGTTGGGCCGTTTGGCTGATGGGACCATCACCGAAGTCATCTTGGCCACCGATCCAAATCTCGAGGGCGAAGCCACCGCTACCTATTTGGCTCGAACAATCGCACCTTTGGGCGTAGCCGTATCGAGATTGGCAAGTGGCTTGCCGGTGGGTGGTGACCTTGAGTACGCCGATGAGGTCACTCTCGGTCGCGCGTTTGAGGGCCGACGTCGCGTCGATACTGGCCCTAGCGCCACGTAATTCCTCATTAGGGTCTGACCCATGACCAATGACCTCTTCGGCTACGCCGTTGCAGGAGTCATCGCCCTATCCCTCTCGGTTTTTTTTCGTCAGCGTGGGTGGGGCATCGCGCTTCCCTTGATTTTTGTGGGTGCCATCATCGGCGTCTTGCCCATAGGACCGGATGCACCGCCTAATCCGGAAGTCGTCTTGATTTTGATTCTCGCGCCGCTGGTCTTTGGCGAGGCGCTCGGTTCGTCCTACCTCGATCTACGAAAGGTCAGTCGCCCGGTAATCGCACTTGCGATGGGCCTTGTGCTGACGACAACGCTCGTTGTCGGTGGCCTGGTGAGCGTTGTTGTCGCCATGCCCGTTGCTGTTGCGATGGCTCTAGGCGCGATCCTTGCCCCCACGGACGCTGTTGCAGTGAGCACGATCGCGAAGCGAGCATCAATCCCAAGACGCCTGGTGTCGATTCTGGAAGGAGAGAGCCTTGTCAACGACGGCACTGGCCTAACGGCCCTCCGTGTTGCCGTCATCGCGGTCGTCACTGGAAGCGTCACCCTCATTGGTGCGGCGGGTCTGTTCGCTGTTGCCGTGGGTGTTGGTGTTGGAGTCGGGGCAATTGCGGGAATCATCATGTCGTGGGTTCTTCGCAGGAGTAGAGACCTTGTGGCCGCCAATTCCCTGGTAGTCATTGCTCCCTTTCTCATCTATTTGCTCGCCGAACGCATCGACGGTTCGGGGATCCTGGCGATAGTCGTGGCCGCGTTGTGGGTCGCAAGTTCCCAGCATTCGGATCCAGGTTGGTCAGGACGGCTGCAGGGCACCACTGTGTGGCGTCACCTGACCTTCATCCTGCAGACGTTTGCGTTCTTCCTGGTGGGTCTGGAGATTCCGGCAGTCTTGCGACGCCTGGATGACGAGCAGTTGCGGCTCATTGCGATTTTGATTCCATTGGTGTTGTCGGCATTGATTGCGAGCCGCGCTCTCTTCGTGGGCGCAATGGTTGGTGTGCAACGTGCCCGCGAGCGCCGATCGAAGAATGAGTCGAAGCGACAAGCGAATTTGGGCAAGGAATCTGTAATCGTTGCGTGGGCTGGTGCGCGCGGACCTGTCTCAGGCTTGGCTGCCTTCTCTCTCCCACTCGTCACCGCCACAGGTGAGGCATTTCCCTACAGAGATGTCCTACTTGCCACGACCTTTGTGATCATCGTGTTGAGTTTGTTGTTGTCTCTCACGGTTGGGCCGCTAGCGAAGCGCCTAGGTGTTACGGGAGATGATGATCAAACCCTGGTACGCGATCTTGATGCGGCTCTTGCTCGGGCGGCACTTGATCGTCTGAATGATGCAGCAGATGAAGCAGACCGTGAAGGCAATCCCTTTCCGCCCGAGATCCTTGAGCGGTTTCAAGGCGACGTTCGCGGTCGCATCGAACGAAGTCAGCCGGGAAGAGAGGTTGCCGCGACCCAGGAGTTGGCAACACAGCGACTCTTTCAATTAGCCCGAGCGATGGTGCAGGCCGAGCAAGAGGAACTCCTGCGGCTGCGTGATGAGGAGGGCCTACCAGATGCGATTGTTCGGTCGAAGCTGCGGGACTTGGACGTCCGGCTTCAAGCTCTGCGAACAGAGCGCTAGCGTCTGAACATGAGTGATGCACCTTTGCTCGATGCATGGCAAGCAGCGCGCTCACGTGCGGGATCTTCTATGCAGATACCCGGGCACAAGATGCGCTACGGCAAACCCGAGCAGGCTCCATTCGCTGCTGACATCCTCGAACCGCTAATCCGTGACGACATTCCTTTGCAGGGTGGCGCTGATGACAACGTCTTTAGCGGACGTGTGTTGGAGCAGGCGGAAGCGTTGTGGTCGGAAGCCATAGGAGCAGACCATTCGCGCTTTCTCGTCGGCGGTTCAACGCAAGGGAACATTGCAGCCCTGACATCGGTTGTCGCACCGAACGTGACGATTTGTATCGACCGCACGTCTCATCGAAGTGCGCATGCAGGTCTGGTGACTTCCGGAGCCGATCCCCGATGGATTCTCCCGCGCATCCATCCGGATTTTGGCGTTCCGATAGGTGTGCAAGCAGAGGACGTGGATATGGCGGGTGCCTATGCACTCTTCGTCACGTCCCCGGCATACGTGGGAACCATCACCAACATCGCTGCACTAGCCGAGCTATGCCACAGGCAGGACTCGGTGCTCATCGTTGATCAGGCCTGGGGTGCGCACTTGGACTTCCTTCCCGGTCGAGGTGCGCACGCGAATGGTGCGGATGTGGTGACCACGAGTGTGCACAA
>JAQCBM010000410.1 GCA_027729865.1 Actinomycetota bacterium | reverse complement strand
CCGTTTCGGGGGTATCGATGCCGATCAGGCGCACCGGGGTTTCCTGACCGTTGATGAGAACCCGGACGGTGTCTCCGTCCACCACGCGCGTGACGGGGAACGGCCCCTGGGCTTCGGCGGGCATCGTCAGTCCGGGATAGGGCTCGGCGGGTGCTGGAGTGAAGTCACTTTGGCTGCAGGCAGCAATGGTGAGGGCAAGGGCGGTGATGATCGCTGTTCGTCTTGCGGACGTGCGCGCTGCTCTCCCCCGGGTCATGCAGGCCAGTCAATCACCGTGCTGTGACGCTCAGAAGTGAGTACCCCTACTCGCTGACGCGGACCACGACTTTCATCGCAGCGGGATCGGTCGTCGAATAGGTCAGCGCCTGCTCGGCTTCTTCCAGGGTGAATACCTTCGAGACGAGCTGATCCAGATCGATCGCACCGGAGGCGACGAGTTCCACCGCGGTCGGGTAGGTGTTGGCGTACCGGAAGGTTCCGGTGAGCCAGATCTCCTTGCTTTGGATGGCATCGATCGGCACTTCGATGGTGCTCGTTGGTGCCATGCCGACCAGGATCGCAGTTCCGGCGGGGCCGAGCGCGCGGATGCCCTGGCTGATCGCGGCGGGCGCGCCACTGCATTCGATGAGGATGTCGAAGGGGGCGTCTTCGTCGTCTATCGCGTCCATCGTGGGGTTGATGGTGGTGAAACCGAGTTCCTTGGCTTTGGCGAGTCGATCGTCGTTCGTGTCGGTGATGGTGATGTGGGCCGCTCCAGAGGCTTTGGCGACCATTGCGTTGAGGATGCCGATGGGGCCCGCGCCGGTGATGAGAACGCGCGAGCCCGGCTTGGTGTTCGCCTTGCGATTTGCCCAGATACCCACCGACAGCGGTTCCATCAACGCAGCGGCGTCGAAGGAAACGTGGTCGGGAATCGGGTGGGCGAAGTCCTGATCCAAAGTGATGAACTGCGCGAAGGTGCCATCGACCGGCGGGGTGGCGAAGAAGATCACGCCCGGGCACAGGTTGTAGTTGCCTGCTCGGCACTGCGTGCACGTCTTGCACGGAACGCCCGGCTCCATCGCAACGCGCATGCCGGGAGTGAGTTTCGTGACGTTGCTGCCAACCTTCGTGATCACGCCAGATGCTTCATGGCCGAGGACCAGAGGCTGCTCGACGATGAACGAGCCGATTCGACCGTGCTCGTAGTAGTGAATGTCGCTGCCGCAGATGCCTACGGACTTCACGGCAATCTGGACCTCGTTCGGGCCCGGTTCGGGCACCGGACGCTGCTCGAGGTGCATGGACAGATCCGTGGTGAGGACGTTGACCTGTTGAGTGTCGGTCATGAGATCTGCTCCTCGTCGATGGTCAGCAGCCAGGCGTGGGTGGCGCGTGCGCCATCTTCGTGCAGATGCTTCAGCGCTTCGAGGTAGGGGTCGCGGAATGCCGGCTGTTCGGCGAGCTCGCCGAAGAGTGTGGTGTTCTCGATGAATGCAGTGGGATTTTCCCTTTGGCTTGTGGCTCGGGGAATGAGCTCGTCCTTGAGCGGATCCACAACATTGATCGGCTGGCCTTGCTCATCGGTGCCTTCGGCGTATCGGGCCCAACTCGCGACGATCGCTGCCGAAAGGTCGACCCTCTTTCCTTGCTCGAGCAGATCGTTGATGACGGGCACGAGCCACTTGGGAATTCGATCGGATGACTCCGCGCACAGACGTGGAACTGTGTCTTTCACCTCCGGGTTTTGGAACCGCTCGATGAGTTCGGCCTTATAGGCATCGAGGTCCACACCCGGCACCGGATCGAGGGTGGGTGTGGCTTCCTCGTCCATGTACCGGCGCAAGAAGATCGCGGTGTTCGGATCCTGTGCGGCGTCATGGACGTAGTGGTAGCCCTCGAGGTGGCCGAAGTACGCCAATCCCTGGTGGCTCGCGTTGAGCAGACGCAATTTCATCTTCTCGTAGGGCGAGACGTCCTCGACGATCTGGACTCGGGCGCCTTGGAGTGGTGGCCGCCCCTGGGGGAAGTTGTCTTCGAGCACCCATTGGAAGAACGGCTCACACACGACCGGGCACTCATCGGTCACGCCGATGAGGTCAGCGATCTTGTCGATGTCTTCTTGGGTTGTGACCGGGGTGATGCGATCGACCATCGAATTGGGGAATGCCACGTTGGCCTCGATCCACTCTCCCAGTTCGGAGTCCTTGAGTTTCGCGAAGGCAGTGAAGCTGCGCTTGGCAACATCGCCGTTGTGCTGGATGTTGTCGCAGGACATGACGGTGAAGGGTGGTGTTCCCGCTTCACGCCTCCGCCCGAGGGCCTCGGTGAGCACGCCGAAAACGGTGGTAGGTGATCCGTCGGTGAGGTCGGCCTGGATGACTGGTGCATCCGTGATGAATTCACCGGTGATCGGATCGAAGTTGTAGCCACCCTCGGTGATGGTGAGGGAAACGATCTTGATGTTCGGTTCACACATTTTGGCGAGAACTGCTTCAGGGTCATCCGGCGCAAACAGCACTTCGGTGATGGAGCCGATGACTCGCGCATCCCAGGTTCCATCGGCGGACTTCT
>JAQCBM010000409.1 GCA_027729865.1 Actinomycetota bacterium | reverse complement strand
ATCGGGCAGATCCGTCAGCTGTGTGTGTAACCACGAATCCACAGCAGCGACATCGAAGGCATCCTCGTCCCGCACACCGGATCGATCCGTCATGTTCGCTTGAGCTCCACGCGGGCAATGTCCCGGAGGTGTACTTCATCGGGTCCGTCAGCCAATCGCAGCGAGCGCGCACCGGCGTACATAGCCGCTAGCGGGAAGTCGTCACTCACACCCGCACCACCGTGGATCTGAATCGCGCGGTCGAGGACATCGCAGGCAACGCGGGGAGCGACAACCTTGATGGCCGCGATCTCGGTACGAGCACCCTTAGCACCCACCGCATCGATCAGTGCCGCAGCTTTCAATGTGAGCAGCCGAGCCTGTTCGATTTCGATGCGAGATAACGCGATGGCTTCGCGAACGACGCCTTGATTCGATAGCGGTCCGCCGAACGCAGTGCGCTCTTTCGCGCGCACGACCATCAAGTCAAGGGCACGTTCAGCGACTCCGATCATTCGCATGCAGTGGTGGATGCGCCCCGGGCCCAAGCGCGCTTGGGCGATCGCGAAGCCAGCGCCTTCCTCGCCGATGAGGTTCGATGCAGGTACTCGCACATCTCGGAAGTCGATCTCCCCGTGACCGTGCTGATCGTGGTAGCCGAAGACCGGGAGAGACCGATGCACAATCACCCCTGGCGTATCCATGGGGACGAGAACCATGGACTGTTGCCGGTGCGTGTCTGCCTCAGGGTCGGTCTTACCCATGACGATCAAGATTTCGCACCGTGGGTCCAGCGCTCCAGTAGTCCACCACTTACGCCCGTTGATGACGTAGTGGTCACCGTCGCGCTCGATACGCGTAGAGATATTCGTTGCATCTGAGGATGCGACATCCGGCTCCGTCATCGCGAAACCTGAACGGATGCGTCCATCGAGAAGTGGCTGCAGCCATCGCTGCTGTTGTTCGGGGGTGCCGAACATGTGGAGCACTTCCATGTTGCCGGTATCGGGTGCCGAACAGTTGAATGCCTCCGGTGCGATCTCAACGGATCTACCCGTCCATTCGGCCACGTGGGCGTAATCAAGGACACTCAAACCGTGCTCGGGATCGGTCGAATCGGGTAAGAACAGGTTCCACAGATCGCGTTCGCGCGCTGCGACCTTCAACTCCTCAACTACCGGTGGCAAATGATGGAGCCGACCCTCAGATGCGAGAGTTCTGCGCTGCTCTGCGTAGACCGATTCCGATGGGTAGACAAACTCATCGAGGAAGTCCCTCGTGCGCGCCACATATTCCTGGGCTCGGTTACTGGGTCCAAGGTCCATGGCTAGGCCTCCGGATCGGGATGACCAGCGTCGCTTGCCACTAGATCATCCTCACTTCGCAGCGAGTCGATGAGTTCGTATCGCTTGCCGTAAATGTCCAAGAGCGACAGCAACATCGCCGTCACCGGTATTGCAAGGAATGCTCCGGCAACTCCGAACAACGATGCTCCGAGCAATACTGAACCAAACGCAACAGCGGGATTGACGTTCACGGCCTTCGCGCTGATGCGAGGTTCGATCGTCAGGTTCTCCACCTGTTGGTAGATGATGCCCCAGGCGAGGGCGAGCACACCCACCAGCGGGTTCTCACTGAGAAGGCCGACCAACACCGGCAAGGCGATGGCGATGTACGTACCGATCGTTGGGACGAACTGAGCGACGATGCCCGTCCACAACGCCAATGGCAGCCAGTAAGGCATGTCGATGAGAAGGAAGACAACGCCGGTGGTAACCGCGTTGATGGTCGCCAAGATCACTCGTGCACCAATGTAGCCACCGGTTTTTTGTGACGTGAGTTGCCACACAGTGAGGACGAACTCCTGTGCGCGATCGGGGAACAGGCTGGCCACCCAGCGTTGGAATTGTGGAAGCTGCGCTGAGAAGTAGAACAGGAACAACCCGAAGGTAAAAACCGAGAAGATTTTTCCTACCAGTGATGTCACGAATCCGAGGATTCCCAGAGCGATCTCGCCTGCATACAACGCGAGGTCCGCGGTTTCGATATCAAGGAATGCGAGAACGTCGTTGAATTCGTAGGAAGTTCCGAGACGTTCGTTTGCTCGGGCGAGAGCCTCATCAATCACTCCCGGAATTGCTGTGACCAACTGCACCAGTTGATCTACGAGCAGACTGCCGAAAGCAAGGAGAAAGAAGGCGGCGAACAGCAGGAACGCAATCATCACGAGGATGGTCGCCAGGCCGCGCTTCATCCGGTGAGCCAGTCGATCCACCAGTGGAGCCATCGCGAGGGCGGCGAACCAGGCCATCAAGATGACGAAAAGGATGCCGCCGCCGTCTTCGAGCAGGAACTGGATGAACAGCGCCAAGGCCAGCAGGGCCAGAACGACCAGCCCCACCTTCCAGACGTTCCGGGGATTGAATCGGACTTCCCGAATGGTGAGAGGGGTGGATCGCTGATCTGCCATGGGGAG
Source organism: Actinomycetota bacterium (assembly GCA_027729865.1). GTDB lineage: Bacteria > Actinomycetota > Actinomycetes > S36-B12 > S36-B12 > S36-B12. The sequence goes on along the minus strand of JAQCBM010000409.1, from coordinate 100 downwards.
ATCCAACCGCATCTACTCTCAGCTCGGAGTGAGAGTCAGAGTTTTTGCCCTCCAGTGAGTGCTCGAAACCCGAGCCCTCACTACTTCCAGACGTACTTCT
>JAQCBM010000408.1 GCA_027729865.1 Actinomycetota bacterium | reverse complement strand
GCTTCAAAAAACGACACGATCTGAGGCACGGTCGGTCGCATTGCGGGATCACGTTCGATACAGCCAGCCACGAGAGCACCGAGCGGATCCGGGATGCCTTCCAGATTCGGCGTCCCGTTTGCGATCCGGTACATCACCGCGTCCGGGCGCCCGGACCCAAACGGATGGCGACCAGTGGCCGCATACGCAACAACGAGACCGAACATGAACACGTCACTCGCTGACGTCGCGTCAAAGCCGTTCACCTGCTCCGGTGAAATCCATGCAGCAGTTCCTAAAAAGGCGCCGGTTGCGGTGTGTGCTGTCTCGTCCGCAATCACACTGACACCGAAATCGAGCACCTTCACGCCGTCGTCACCAAGCATCACATTCGACGGTTTCAAATCACGATGAACGATGCCGGCCGCGTGAATCGATGCAAGCGCATCTGCGATCCCTTCAGCGCTGAACCACAACAGCGGACCCTGCAACGGCCCGGACTCTGAGATTCGTTGATCAAGGCTGACGCCAACAACCAGTTCCATGGCGAGGAACGCGACCGGCCCCTCGGTTACCACCTCAATGATGTCAACGGTGCGTTCAGATGACACTCGACGCATCGCAGCACCCTCACGCGCCAACCGAGCCCGCAAACCTTGGTCCGACGACAACTCTGGACGCAGCATCTTGACCGCAACTTGACGGCCATCCGGGGCCACACCGGCGTACACCGTGCCGAAACCACCTGCACCCAATCGACCCGTTAAACGGTAAGAACCGAGCTCCTTCGGATCCCACTCCAGCAACGGCTCAACAGGCACATCGCCATTCTCTCAGATCACCCTCAGAAATCGCCCCGGACACCGCTTCGGTTGTCGATTGATCATCCGCTTTCACCCGTTTTACGCTCCGGTGATGCGCAAGAACTTGACGCGACGAAAATTGCTCTCGTTCGTTGCCTCGACGTTGCTCCTCGCGCAATGTTCGTCTGCTGAGTCGGGTCCGGTTCCGGAATCGACAGTCGCCGCCACGACGACGACCACAACGAGACCCGTCGCCCCAGAGACACTGTCGACCACCTCAACTGCGTCAACGACGTCGACCGTTGCCGCGGGAGTTTCGTGCACTGCTGAGGGCCAACGTTCAGGTGATTTGGAGTGCCGTCTGAGCAGTCGCGGTACAGAGTGGATGTCAACGGGCTTGAACAATCCGCGGCCCGATACCTACGGCGATGACCAAGCGTGCAAACTGCCTGATCGACGAACGGAGCCGATTTCTTCGGCCGAGGTCGGACTTGTGATCGGGTTCCCGCTGTCGCTCTCCGGGGTTCGGACTCCGAGTGTCGGCACAGCGACGCTCGCAGCAGTTGCCGTCGACTTTCCCGACTACCGCGGGGAGAAGCGCGAACTGGTGCGCCTCCGAGAGTCAGCGGCATCGTTCGATTCGTGGCTCGCGATTGAATCGAATGGGCGCCTCTCGGCGACCTGGCAAATCCACGAGGAGTGGATCACGATGTCAAAGCCAGCAGCCGACTACAAGGTCCAGGGTTTCGACACGGAGGCGTACCAAGAGCTGTCCACTGAGATCGTCGATCGCGTCCTCGAGGTGATGGAACTCAGAGACCTCGATGAGTTGTTCGTTTACTTCCCCGACAGCATCACAAATCAGGACCAGCAACTCGACAACGCGTTCGAGTCCATCCTCCCGCAGATCGGGCTACCCGACCGAGAAAACGGTGTCTTCAATTATTCGCGACTCAGGAACATGAAGGGGTCGGGCACAATCTCTAAGCGGAACGGCAACGTCCTGTGGGCCATCTGGGCACACGAGTTTCTTCACGCGCTCGGCCTACAACTTCACGGACCCGAGCCAAGCGCTCTCATTGATGCAAGTTCGAACTACTCGTTCGCGGTCTCTGCCTGGAGCAAGTGGCTTCTCGGCTGGCTCGACGACGACCAGATCGCATGCATACCCACCGACGCGCTTCCCGCAGAAGTCGACCTCGTCCCAATCGAAACCGACCCGGCCGTCGACGGGATCCGAGCCGCGATCGTGCCGCTCACTGAAACCTCAGCGATCTTCATCGAGTCGCACAGGGCTACCGGACACAGTGCGAACAACGGCTTCGGGAACGGGCTTGGGATCGGCGATCTCGGCACCTACGGAATCGTCGTTGAATACCTCGACTCAGACAAAACCGCCCCCTACGACCCCTTCACGAACGACGAGTCAGCAGGCACAAGGTTCCTCTACCCCGCTGAGCTTCAAGCAGGCGCCCGCGACAACTACGGCACCATGGCACGCGAAGAATGGCCGATACAGCCACTCACCTTCCTCGGCGAAACAGTCGAGACCCCACAAGTGAACATCGACTTCACCGCGAGCACCGGATTCGACTCGATCACCATCACCGCCAAGACATAGCTCCTACCTAGCCACGAGCAGCCCTCCCCAATTTCGCGAAAAGCCCTCCCCGCGGCTCAACTGGGATGAGGCGCCGCAAGGCCCACAGCGTTTCGCGCCACCCCCAGAGGCGCAGGCGGCGGCGCGAATTCTGGCGCGAAATGGCCGTCTGACGTGCC
>JAQCBM010000407.1 GCA_027729865.1 Actinomycetota bacterium | reverse complement strand
GACCACGAGTCGCCCCCGCCCTTCGTTCATCCCCATCGCATCTGCTCAAGCCCCTGCCGAGGCTCTCCCAATGTGCAAGGATTCAGCGCCATGTCCGTGACCGATCCCGCGCAAACCGATCTCGGTTTCACCGACCCCGATCCATTACGTGCCGGTCCATGGTCACGTATCCAATCCGTGGTCGTCCCGCTCGCCTCGGTTCTCCTGGCGTTCGCCATCGGCGGCATCTTGATCTGGTTCCAAGGCGTCAACCCACTTACCGCGTATTGGGTGCTGTTTTCCTCTGCCCTCGGAGATGTCGACGGCCTCACGCGGGTGATGGAGAAGTCCACGCCGCTGGTTCTCACCGGTCTAGCGGTCACCGTGGGTCTGCGTACCGGCCTGTTCAACATCGGCGCGCAGGGTCAGTTGCTCGTTGGGGCAATTGGTGCCGCCTGGGCCGGATACAACTTCCAGATGCCCACGCTCATCCACATTCCGTTCGCCATCGTCTTCGGGATGCTGTGCGGTGCCGCCTGGGCGTCTATTGCCGGCGCTCTTCGGGCGTACCGAAGCGTGTCCGAGGTCATCACGACCATCATGTTGAATGCGGTGGCCATCGCGTTGGTGGACTACCTGGCTAGCAGGCCATTGAAGGAACCCGATCAACCACTGACACGCACGCCGGAAATCGCCGGGACTGCGGTCTTACCCGATATCGGCATCGTCCCTTCGGGTTTCGTCATCGCCTTGTTCGTCTCGCTGTTCTTCGGTTGGTTCCTCGCCCGCACCACCCAGGGGTTCCGCTTCAACACCGTGGGTCTGAACCCCAATGCGGCCAACTACGCCGGCATCGGTGTGAAGAAGACGATCTTCCTGGCCATGGCCGTCAGCGGTGCTCTTGCTGGCATGGGTGGCGCGGTCGAAACCCTCGGCATAACCGGGCGCTTCGAACCGACGTTCAACGCCGGCCTGGGTTTCGATGGCATCACCATCGCCCTGTTGGCACGGGCCAACCCGATCGCGACGATCCCCGCGGCCCTCCTGGTGGGCACCATGCGATCTGGAGCCTCCTCATTGCAGTTCCAAACCGGGATCGAACCCGAAGTGGTCGACGTGATCTTGGCGCTCACCTTGCTGTTCGTCGCCGCCCCGATAGTCGGGCGCTTGTTGTTCCGCGGTCGGGCCCAGAAGAAGACCACGGTCAGCTCGGGTTGGGGTGGCGCATGAGAGCCCGCTACGCCTACACCCTCGCCATCGCGATCACCGCGGGCATCATCGTCGCCTTCGTGATGGACGAGAACAGCACCGTCTCGGTGCTGTCCTTCTCGCTTCGCTATGCAGTGCCGCTGATCCTCGCGGCGATGGTCGGCATCATCTGCGAACGCAGTGGTGTGATCAACATCGGCATCGAGGGGCAGATGCTGATGAGCGCCTTCGCCGGCTTCTTCGGTGCCGCCATCACCGGGAACTTGATTGCGGGAACCATGATCGGTGTCGGTACCGGCATGATCATGGGCGCTTTTCTCGCTACCGGCGCCGTCACCTGGAAGATGGACCAGATCATCGCGGGGACGATCATCAACATCTTGGCCACGGGGCTTACGTCGTTCTTCTATGCCCAGGGCTACGTGCTTCCCGCCATCACCCCCAAGTTGCGTATCCCGCTCCTTGCAGACATTCCGCTCATCGGTCCGGTGTTCTTCGACAACGGCCTGTTCACCTACGCGGCGATCCTCACGGCGTTCTTGTTGTGGGTGTTGCTGTTCAAGACCATCTGGGGATTGCGTACCCGATCGGTGGGTGAGAAGCCGGGCTCGGCGGATACCTCGGGCATCAACGTCCAGCGCACTCGCTTCATCAACGTGACCCTCGCCGGGGCGCTTGCGGGGCTCGCCGGCGCGTATCTGTCGATCGAAGCTGCGAGCACCTTCGAACGCGGGCTCACCGCCGGGCGTGGATTCACTGCCCTGGCCATCATGATCTTCGGCGCGTGGAACCCCATCGGTGCCATGGCCGCGGCATTGTTCTTCGGACTTGCCAACGGCGTGGCCAGTCAGCTGCAGGCTGACGAGGTCATCGCTATCCCGCAGCAGTTCATCAACATGCTGCCCTACATCCTCACCATCGTGCTGCTGGCGATCGTGTCCGGGCGCATCAAGCCGCCAGCAGCCGTCGGCAAGCCGTACGAGAAGGAATAGGGGACAGGTATGCCTTCCTTCAGTCCGTCCGGGACCCCGGTTCTCGAAGCGCGCGGCATCACCAAGCGTTTTCCCGGGGTTGTCGCCAATAAGGACGTTTCGCTCACCATCCACAAAGGCCAGATCGTCGGCTTGCTCGGGGAGAACGGCGCGGGCAAGTCCACCCTCGTCAAGATGATCTACGGTCTGTATGAACCTGACGAGGGTGAGATCCTCATAAATGGCACGCCTGTGAAGCTCAAGGGTCCGCGCGATGCCATCCGCCGCGGCGTCGGCATGGTCCACCAACACTTCCAACTCGTCCCGGTGTTCACCGTGGCCGAGAACGTGATCTTGGGCGATGAACCGCACAGGTCGATCTTCGTCGATATGAAGAAGGCCA
>JAQCBM010000406.1 GCA_027729865.1 Actinomycetota bacterium | reverse complement strand
TTTGCGTCAACGCTCACCGGGCGAAGCAGCCGATTGGCGCATGCGCGTCCGGAATGAGTTCCAGGACGCATTTGCCGCTGGGTGTCGGGTAATCGGCCTTGATCCGCAGGGTTCCTACGTATTGACGAAAGAGAATTAGGCATGGCAATAGAAGCAGCTATAGAAGCACTGCGGTTGCACTCACTGGAGATCCCGTTGGTGCGGCCATTTCGCACGAGTTTTGGAACCCAGACAGTCCGTGACGTGGTGCTGGTCGAGGCGATCGATTCCGATGGGCTCCGCGGCTGGGGCGAGTGCGTGACCATGGCGTGGCCCGGGTACAACGCCGAATACACCGCTGGAGCCGTTGCGGTGATCGAGCGGTACCTGGCCCCGATCGTGCTGGGGAAGTCATGGGATCCGCAGGGCTTGCGCAGCGCGCTGGATGTGATCCGTGGCAACGAGCTCGCTAAAGCGTCTGTGTCGACAGCCGTCCTGGATGCGTGGCTGCAATCACGCGATCAGTCACTGGGTGAGTACCTCGGTGCGGTGCGCGATCGGGTGGAATGCGGAGTGAGCGTGGGCATTCCTACCTCCGAAACCATCGACGAACTGCTCGAGGAAGTGAGCAGCTACGTGGACGCTGGTTACCGGCGCATCAAGTTGAAGATCGAGCCGGGCTGGGACATCGAACCGGTTGCCGCGGTCCGTGAACGCTGGCCATCGATCCCGCTGCAGGTGGATGCGAACCAGGCGTACACGCGTGAGCATGCGCATCACCTGGCACGCCTGGACGAGTTCGATTTGCTGCTGATTGAGCAGCCGCTGGGTGAGGAGGACTGGTGGGGGCATCGAATCGTCGCCGAGGCGTGCGCAACGCCGATCTGCCTAGACGAGTCGATCCTGTCCGTTGAATCCGCTGAATCAGCAATCGAGTTCAAGGCGGCCTCGAACATCAACATCAAGCCAGGTCGGGTGGGTGGTTTCGTGCAGGCCAAGGAAATCCACGATCTGTGCCTGTCACGGGACGTCCCCGTGTGGTGTGGGGGGATGTTAGAAACCGGCGTTGGACGCGCAGCCAATGTGGCACTGGCCGCGCTTCCCGGATTCACCTTGCCAGGAGATACGAGTGCATCGAATCGCTACTACGCAGAGGACGTAACCGAACCGTTCGTCCTGGAAGATGGAACGTTGCCGGTGCCCACTGGATCGGGAATCGGGATCGCACCTATCCCTGCGAACCTTGAAGCGATGCGCGTCGACCTGATCGAGCTGACTGCTGCGCGCTGACCTTTACGCGCTGACCTGAAGTGTGGCGATCCCGTTGATGCGCGATACAGCGAAGGTGCGCACCTGTTCAGCGTGATGGTCGTACGCGGTAAGCGATCCGCCTCCGAGGCGAATTGGATCAACGAGAAGTACGGCCACCGAGCCATCGGATTCCGCGTGCGTGAGGTGCACCGTCTCGTGGTGGTCAATTGAGTAACGCAACTGGGCGACCACGGACGCGCTCTCCATTGCGGGCACCTCGATGTTGGTGTCGATCGGGGTTATCGATTCCCGCGACTCCTGCGCCCGCAACACGCGAACAGCCTTGTCGATCGTGGCCGGTGTGGCGCTGTTGCGGAATCGTCGACGCACCTTCGGTCCTGGAGGTGCCGTGAAGCGCGGTCGAGTCGAACGTTCCGATCGGGCGGCATCGGTGATGACGTAAGCGACAGGTTGCGGAAGTTCCTTTGTGCTGACCGAAGCGAGAAAGTCGATCCACGCCCCGGGATCATCGTCGACCTCCAGGGCCCGGCGCACTGATGCGGATGAGATCCGCAGGACCGTTGCCTGACCACGAGATTCGATATCGGCGATTTCGCGCAACTTGCGTCCGATGGATGGCACGACCGGGCCCGGCGCGATGATCGTGTGATCGGCCTGCACATGCACGTGATCGATCTCCGCCACCAACTGACCCTTAGCCGCCTTCGTCAACGAAGTGACGTCGTCGTTATCGATAGCGCTGCTCCCAATGGAAGCCAAGCGCCCCGCGGAAATCACGCCGAGCACCTCAGCCTCACGCCACAAGGTGGCGATGGTGGCGGACCGCTTCTTCCCGGCTCGCCGGGGCCATCGGAAGTCGATGACATCGATGGCGGTCTGCACATCACACGCACCTGAACCAGCACCTACCGCAGTGAGTAGTTGGCGCCGCCACGGGGCGATGAATGGGTGTTCATCCGGCGCAAGCGGTTTGTCGGTGGAAACACTCGATGAGTTCAACCACGCATGAACCACGGTGGCCCAGCGGCGCTCGGCTGGAGCAGCGCACCACTCATCGAAGGCTTCGGTTGGCATCCATCCGAGATCATCTGTTGTGGGGCCGACACCAATAAGCCCAGCAGCGTGGGCTGCATCGATCGAGCAGATGAGATCGAAGCGGTCGACGTCGAGGGCATCAGCGAGTGCATCGGCCGCACGAGTTGCAAGACCACCGGAACGCAACACGGCGCCCGGTTCACGTCGCCAGTGGTCACCCACTTCTTCGATGATCGACAACGCGCGACGAGCATGAATGGCTGCCTGAGTGTCGAGAT
>JAQCBM010000405.1 GCA_027729865.1 Actinomycetota bacterium | reverse complement strand
CATGAGGCGAAGTACCACAATCCCTTGGATATTCATGAAGTCTTCGAGGCGGCTGGGTTCGCCGACGTTCGTGTACGTCCCTTCCACTACCACGCGGCAATGCCGCGTTTTGAAAAGGAGCTCGGGGCAGCATTCCGCGCTGAGTCCATAGCTCTGGAGAACGAGCCGTCGGATTGGCGAGGTTTGTTCCTATGCTCTGCTTTTGTGGTGGAGGCCTACCGGCCGGCAGAAGTGTTCTGATCTACTCGGGACTTCCAATATTTGCCAGGGAGAGAAGAAGATGGCTGATGTAAGTGCGCACTACGACGGCTCAGCTCCGTCGTATCACGAACAGTATGACGCCGACCTTATTTGGAAGAATGCTGAGTACCCCGCCAACTATTTCCGGCTGCAGAAGGTCATTGAGATCTTGCGCGATAGAGGCGTCTCTAGCGTGTATGACCTAGGAGCAGGTGAAGCTAGCCCAATCATCGCTATTCGCGAAGCTCTCAGTGTCGATATTCGCGCGAGTGACCTCTCTCCGGAGATGGTTCGACTTGGCAAGGACAACCTCACCAGGCACAACATGGACCCCGATTGGCTGACGCTGGTCGACATCAAGGACATGGAAGCGATCAAGGTCGAGGCTGGTCGCCTAGGTCAGTTCGATGCGGTCATTGCTCTGGGCGTCATCCCGCACGTTGAAGATGACGAATGGTTCGTCAAGGCCATGTCGCTGTTTCTCAAGCCTGGTGGAACCCTCATCTTGCAGTTCCGTAACTCGATGTTCTCGATGTTCACCTTCAATCGCCTAACGAAGGAGTTCATCCTCGAAGAGTTAATGGCGCCCGTTCCGCGGAAGTTCCGCGACGTCGTCGAGGCTGATCTGGATCAGCGCCTGGCGGTTGACAAACCGCCGATCCGACGCAGGGAGGATGGTCACGGGTATGACGAGATCCTGTCGAAGTTCAATAATCCACTTGAACTCGCGGAGGTTGTCAAGTCGCAGGGGTTCTTTGACCTGTCCTACCGCTGGTACAACTTCCATCCGACCTATCCAATGGTGGCCGGTGGCATCGATGCGCAGGAATACCGACAGGGACAAATCGACTTGGAATCCGACACCTCGTGGCGGGGAATGTTCTTGTGCTCAGCCGGGATGATCATCGCGACCAAGGCGCACTGACGACAATCACGGTGAGCGAGGACGCGGTCCTCGTGACGGCCAAACTCGAGCGTGACTCGCGTGAGCACGAGCTGGATGTCGAGGTTCGTTCGCAGCGGAGTGGTGAGCGTTGGCGCAACCCACCACCCCCTATGCGACGCGCTGTGGAGTTGATGATTGCGTCGTTATCGGTGCGGAAGGCGGGAGTTGAACCCGCACGCCCGAAGGCACTGGTACCTAAAACCAGCGTGTCTGCCGTTCCACCACTTCCGCGTGTCCTTGAAGTCTAGATGAGTGTCGAGACCTGCACGTTCCGTCTCGATGAGAGTGAGGACCTAGAGGCTCAGGTCGCGAATGAGTTTCGCAACGTGTCCCGTTGCCTTGACGTTGTAGAAGGCATGCTCAATCCTTCCCGTAGGCGAGATGATGAATGTCGATCGAATGACCCCCGTCACAACCTTGCCGTACAACTTTTTCTCACCCCACGCCCCGTATTTCGCCATCACCCGATGGTCGGGGTCGGACAAGAGCGTGAACGGCAACTTCTCTTCACCGGCGAACTCGGCGAGCTTCTCCGGTGAATCGGGGGAGATGCCGACGACCTCCAGACCGGCGCCGGTGAAGGCCGCCAGGTTGTCCCGAAAATCGCAGGCTTGGGTGGTGCAGCCGGGGGTCATAGCGGCGGGGTAGGCGTAGAGCAGGACCGAGCGGCCAGCGAAATCCTTCAGCGAGACCTTCGACTCCGCGGCGTCGAGGAGCGTGAAGGCGGGGGCCTTGTTGCCGGGGGACAGTTGAGGCACGGGGAAGACCCTAGGGGTCTTTATTGCGAATAATTTGCAATTACAAGAATTGGGCCGTATCTTCTAGCCGTGGGAACGAACTTCCGAAATGTCCTGATTGGTGTCGGCGCTGGAGCCCTCGTGTTGACCGGCTGCTCGAGTTCGAGCGATGAGTCGACGGAAGCCAGCGAGTCGGGCGACAAGCTCCTCGTGGCGACCACAGTGTCTCCCATCACCTCGATCACCTCGCGCGTAGGTGGCGAATGCGTGGAGATCCGCGGCATCGTCCCCGAGGGCACCAACTCGCACACCTTCGAGCCTGCGCCTTCCGTGGCAGCACTCTTGAGTGATGCTGACGTTGTTTTCATCAATGGACTCAAACTCGAAGATCCCACTCTCGACATGGCGCAAGCGAATATGCGCGACGACGCTGAACTCGTGGAACTCGGCACCGTCGCGTTGCCGGAATCGGAGTACATCTACGACTTCTCCTTCCCCGAAGAGGAAGGCAAGCCGAACCCGCACCTGTGGACCGATCCGACCTTCGCGATTGAGTACGCCGAGATCGTTCGTGATGTCCTGTCAGAGCGTGCACCGGAGTGCGCAAACACCTTTCAGACCAACTTCGAATCCTTCGAAGCCC
>JAQCBM010000404.1 GCA_027729865.1 Actinomycetota bacterium | reverse complement strand
ACAACCTTCACGCGTGTGCGGTTACCGACGGCTTCAGTGCCGCCCTTGAGGGTTTCGATGCGCCTGACATCCAGACGAACGGATGAGTAGAACTTCAGTGCCTTGCCACCTGTGGTGGTTTCCGGAGAACCGAACATCACGCCGATCTTCTCGCGCAATTGGTTGATGAAGATGGCGGAGGTGTGCGTGCTGCTGAGTGCACCGGCCATCTTGCGCAGTGCCTGGCTCATCAAGCGTGCCTGCAGACCGACGTGCGAATCACCCATCTCACCTTCGATTTCCGCACGCGGAACGAGCGCGGCAACGGAGTCGATGACGATCAGATCGATCGCGCCGGAACGAACCAGGGTGTCCGCGATTTCCAGCGCCTGCTCACCGGTATCCGGTTGGGAGACATAAAGGTTGTCCAGGTCCACACCCAGGGCTTGCGCGTAGTCAGGATCCAGCGCGTGCTCAGCGTCGATGAATGCCGCCAAACCGCCGGCCGCCTGGACGCTCGCGATCGCGTGCAGCGCGACGGTCGTCTTACCGGAGGACTCCGGGCCGTAGATCTCAATGATGCGACCGCGCGGCAGACCGCCGATGCCCAGTGCCACGTCCAGCGCGATCGACCCAGTGGGGATCACCTCGATCGGTGCGCGGCCCTCGTCGCCGAGGCGCATGACCGAGCCCTTGCCGAACTGCCGCTCGATCTGGGCCAGCGCCGAATCCAGCGCCTTCTCCCGATCATTGGACACGGTGGGCTTCTCGCTGGACTTGCTGGTGCTCTTGGCGGCCATGGTGTTCTCCTCGCGGTTGAGATGTTTCGCCAACATCGGGGTATTCGTCGTTTCGCTTGAAACTAGGTCCACCCTGTGACATTCACCTGCTACCCGCGACCCCCCGATGACGACCTGGGGATGGCGTGTTCACCTCGAGCCCGCCCTGTGGATATCGGCGATCCTCGCGATGAGGGCTTCCGTCGCGCCAAAAACTACATCGAACGGGTGTTCGAATGCCTCCGACACGCCGGCATGGCCGCGAACACCGCCAGGGCAATGACCGGCACCGCGGCCACCAGGTTGAGCACCGCGTAGGAGGACAGCCACACCACTACCCCGGCCACCACGCCGCCGAGGGCTCCGGCCACGTTCATAGTCAGGTCCGACAGGCCTTGCACCGCCGGGCGCTCCCGCGGCTCGACCTCATCGGTCACCAGCGTGGATCCAGCGATGAGCGTGCACGACCACCCCAGGCCGAGCAGGAACAGCCCGATGCCCAAGGTCAGGACGTCGTCGGCGGCTGATAGCCCGCTGATCACCATCGAGACCAGCAAGATGACCACGCCCACGAAAATCACTTGAAGCCGACCGAAACGATCTACCGCCATTCCCACCAAGGGGGAGAACGCGTACATCCCAGCCACGTGCACGCTGATCACCAGACCGATCAGTTGCAGCCGGACGTCCACGTGAGCCATATGAACCGGCGTCATCACCATCACCATGACCATGGCCACGTGTCCAATGGCGATTGCAGCAATACCCAAGATCGCGCGCGGTCTGCTCTTGAGATGTTCGATGCCATCGCGCAGCCGCGGGTGGATTACCCCCGGGCCATCGGCGCCGCGTAGTTTCAGGGATTCGCGATACGGGTCCGGGCGCAAGAACAACAGAAGAACGACGACGGCACCGAACGTCACAACAGTGGCGACCAAGTACGGCCCCGTGAGTTGCGGCAATCCCCACGACAGCGCCCACAGACCACTGACGTCGAGCAAGTTCGGCCCGGCGACAGCGCCGATGGTGGCTCCCCACACCACCAGCGACAAACTGCGAGCGCGGTGGCGCGGCGTTGCCAGGTCGGTTGCGGCGTATCGCGCCTGCAGGCCAGCAGCAGATGCCACGCCCACGAGAAGACAACCGGCGTAGACTCCAAACAGCGACCGCTGAACCGTGCTGAGCACCACTACGAGCGCGCCAATACCCCCGAGGAAATAACCCAAGGACAGTGCTGCACGTCGACCTTTGGTCAGAGCCAAGCGCGCGAGCGGCAACGCCAACAGCGCTGCGCCGAGCACACCGAAGGTTTGCGCCAACCCCGCAGCGGCCTCACTGCCACTGAGCGACGCCGCGATGAGTGCTCCGGCTGGAAGTGACCCGGCAACGGCAACGCCACCGAGAACCTGGCTCGCGGTGAGGGTGGCGACGCTGCGCTTTTGGACAGCGTGAACGGCGGTCGTATCGAGTGGGTCGAGCGAGGTATCTACGGACGCGCTCATGACTGCCCCACCTTGCCATGTGACAGCTGTTCGGCGAGCGCGGTTCGCACGATGTCCGCATCCACCGGATAGCCAATGTCGGTCATGGCGTCGATCACCACCTGGGGATCGGCCGCCCAGCGATCGTGATCGATGAGTACCGCACGGTGCGGTCCGAGCATCGAGCGCAACGTGTGTGTGGCGTCCCGCAGATTGGCGACCGTCTGCTCAAGGGCGCCGAGCGCATCGGGGTGCTTGCTCCACCAGCCGCTTGTTGACGCGGCTTGCGGATCGCGCACATTCACCAAATAGCGCATCCCCGGCAGCAGGG
>JAQCBM010000403.1 GCA_027729865.1 Actinomycetota bacterium | reverse complement strand
CGGGCGGACAGAATCCACGCCCTTGCCGGCCGGGTCTTCGAGTACCCAGTCCTCGTAGCGCTTGCCGGGGAAGACCGGGCAGGTGTCGCCGCAGCCCATGGTGATCACTACATCGGATTCCTGGACAGCTTCGGTGGTGAGGACCTTGGGTATCTCGGCGCTGATGTCGATGCCTTCTTCTGCCATCGCTTCCACGGCTGCGGGGTTCACGGAGTCGCCGGGTGCTGAGCCGGCCGATCGCACCTCGATACGTCCCTCGGACAGGTGCGTGAGATAGGCGGCAGCCATTTGCGAGCGACCGGCGTTATGAACGCACACGAACAGGACGGAGGGTTTGTCGGACATCTCAGCCTTTCTGGTGAACGGGATCCGGCAGGTCAAGCGGCTCTGGGTGCCTGCGCGGGTAAAGCACCTCGGTGAGCAGCGCCCCGACGGCGGCTCCGATCAACTGGAAGGCGATGAACGGCAGGACGTCGGCCGGGGCGATACCGGTAAACGTATCGGTCATGGAGCGCCCGATGGTGACCGCCGGGTTGGCGAAGGATGTCGATGAAGTGAAGAAGTAGGCCGAGCCGATCCAGGCGGGAACAAGGATCGGTCCGAGGTGGCCACGGCCGGTGCGGGTGAGGGCGCCGATGATGAGGATCAATCCGGCTGTGGCGACAATCTCACCGAGCCAGATGGGAAATCCGTTGCGCGCGTTGGTGGACGGATCGAACGGCGGAAGTTCGAACATCACGTTGGCCAGGGCCACACCCGAAAGGCCGCCGAGGATCTGGAAGACGATGTAAGCGACGCCCTCGCCTGGATTGACCTCGCGCTTGACCAAGGTGACCGCCGTGACGGCGGGGTTGAAGTGGGCACCCGAAATCGGGCCGAGCATCCAGATAAGCACGCCCAGGGCAAGGATCGTGCTCATCATGTTGAGGATCAGGACAACTGCGTCGTCGTTCGTCAGGAGCGTTCCCATGATTCCGCTGCCCACAACGGCGGCGACGAGCATCGCGGTGCCGAGGTACTCGGCGAATAAGCGGCGCGGCACGCGTCGAACCTTGGCATCCATATAGATCTATGTCAATATGGAGATATGCCCGTGTCGTCGAGTTCCCGCACTCCGGTGATGACGAAGGTGCCGGTGAGGGGTCCGGCGTGCTGCCCTTCTGGTTTGGGTGAGCAGATCGATCGCTCGACCGCCGAGGAATTGGCGGTGCTGCTCAAGGCGGTGGCCGACCCGGCGCGACTGCAGATCCTTTCCCTGCTGCGCACATTGCCCGGCTGCGAAGCATGCGTTTGTGATCTGACTGAGCCGTTGGGCTTGTCGCAACCCACGGTGAGCCACCACCTCAAGGTGCTCTCGAAAGCTGGATTGGTGGAGTCGGAGAAGCGCGGTTACTGGACCTGGTACCGCGTGCTGCCCACTCGTTTGGGAGAACTCTCCGCCGTTCTCGCCTAACCCCCGCGAACTCCCTCCCCGTTGGTGCGGCGTTTGTGGCCGCGAAATCTTGATTTCAGTGGCCACGACTGACGCCGCATCGGGGGTGAGAGTCACGCCGCAAAGGGGGAGGAGAGGGGGAGGTCGGGGGAGTCGCGCACAATGGGGTGATGACCACGCCGGCGGACAACGTGCCCCGTCCGCCGAGTAGCCCCAGCACCCTCATGCCCTCGTCGGCTGACTACCCCGGTTGCCCGATCACGGTTATCGAGGCGCTGGAGCGCGGGGCGGTGCTGCGTGCGCCGCGCTGGGGCCTGGGTTCAGCCGCCATCACCTTGGTGGGCGCGATCGTGCTCGGAGTGCTCGCAGCAGTGCCGCTGATCGCGCTGGATGCGCCGCTCGCGGTGACCGCGATCGTGGGCACGTTGTTCCCCTGGATGGCTTTGGCCGGTTGGCCGCTGTTCGTAACCCGCTGGAAAGGCAATGGCCCGCGCATCGACCTGGGTTTGCGGATGACGTGGAGTGATACTGGGTGGGGAGTACTCGCAGGCTTCGTTGGACTGTTGTTCGCCGGGATCGTCGCTTTGATCATCCAGGCGATCGCGGGGGACTTCTCCTCGGCAGCCGGCGATGTTGCGTTGGAATTGCGCGACGACGGTCCGTTCTGGGCGCTGCTGCTATTTGCGGTGATGATCATGGTCGGCGCACCCATCGTCGAAGAGATCGCATTTCGCGGAATGCTGTTCAACGCGCTGCGCAAGAAGGGCGTGGGCGCCATCTGGACGATCGTGATCTCCGCTGTTGCCTTCTCGGCTTTCCACTTCGAACCCATCCGCTTCTTCCTGCTTCTGCCCATCGGTTTGGTCTACGGCTGGGTGCGCTGGAAGACCGGATCCCTAGGGGCCGCGATGGTGGCGCACGGGGTCAATAACGCCCCAGCTGCGCTGGTCTTGCTCGTGGGAATCCCGGAAGTGACACCATAGGCACATGAGCGCACCTCCCGTGTCTCCGCGGACCCGCGGCCGGATCCTCGTTGTCGACGACGATGCCGCCTTGGCCGAGATGCTCGGCATTGTCTTGCGCGGTGAGGGATTCGAGCCCGTTTTCTGCGGCGACGGCAGTACAGCGGTCGATGCATTCCGGGC
>JAQCBM010000402.1 GCA_027729865.1 Actinomycetota bacterium | reverse complement strand
GCAGACGCTCGAGCAGTTCGCTCAACTCGTGGAGCCAGGGCGAGGGCGACGTCTGATCAGCGATCTCGGCCTTGGGAACCTTGGCCGTCTCAAGCGGGAAGGCGATGTTCTTGCGGACCGTCCGGTGCGGATACAGCGCATAGTTCTGGAACACCATCGCAGCGTTGCGCTGGGCCGGCGGAACGAAGTTGACGATACTTCCATCGATGCGGACCTCACCGCTGCTCGCATCCTCGAGCCCGGCGATCAGCCTCAGAATCGTGCTCTTACCGCAACCCGACGGCCCGAGCAGCACGAGGAATTCACCGTTATGGACATCCAACGAAACCGAGTTGACGACGGTGTTGTCGCCGAAGCTCTTCGTGAGTTGGACAAGGGAGATCTCAGCCACAGTGACTCCTGACGTTGTGGATCGGATTCGATGATCGGTTGGGTACTGCGATGTCCGTCACTGCTTGATGGCTCCGGCGATCGAGGCCTGGACGAACCAGCGCTGGAAGAAGAGGAAGACCAGGGTGATCGGGACGAGGGTCATGAGCGTCGCCGCTGCGATCACCCCCCAGTTGGTAACGAACTGACCCTGCAGCGTCGAGATGCCAACGGTCAGCACTCGGGTGTCGTCTTTGGTGGTGATGACCAACGGCCACAAGAAGTTCGCCCACTGGAGCATGAAAACAAAGATTCCGAGCACCACGATGGCGGGTTTGATGAGTGGCAACACCACCCGCAAGAAGATGCGCAGTTCCCCCGCACCGTCCATCCGGGCAGCCTCGAGCAGCCCCTTGGGCAGTGTCTCGATGAACTGGCGCATCATGAACACCCCCAGGGGTGACACCGTCATCGGCAGGATCAACCCTGCGAACGTATCGACGCCGACGAGCCCGAAGGTCCAGGCCTCAAGGCCTCTCACGAGGAGATATGTCGGCGCGAGCAGGGCTGCGACCGGCACCATCAGCGTCGCCAACACACAGGCGAAGAGCACCTTCTTGCCGGGGAAGTCGAAGCGCGCGAATGCGTAGCCGGCAAGGGTGTCGATGATCAGGGCGATGATGGTGACCCCGGTCGCGAAGATCAGCGTGTTGAGTGACCATCGCAGATAGCTCGTGTCGTTGAAGAGGAACTGGAAGTTGCCGAGGTACCAATCGCTCGGGATCCATTCTGGCGGATACGAGAACAACGACCGGCTCTCTCGGAAGGCCGGCGAGATGATGTACAGCACCGGCCCAATGGCGATCAGCACGAAGAGGCACAGCACCCCGTAGGCGAACAGTTTCCTGACCCGAGTGCTGCGGCGGTTGCGTTGCAGGAGGCGATCAAGTTCGACGGCATCGGTCTGATCGGGCTCCGTCCCAGATGCGTGGGAGTGATCCGAGGTGATATCAGTACTCATCGTGGTCCTCACTGATTCTTTCCGGCTCGGGGCCCGAGCACGCCATAGGCGGCGATGGTCAATAGCACCACGATCACGAGCAGTCCAACGGACGTCGCATAGGCGAGTCCGATGTCTTGAAATGCGAACAGACGCTTGTAGATGAACCAGACCACCGAAGTGGTGCCCAGTATCGGTCCACCTTTGGTCAGCACCTGGATGGAGTCGAAGACCTGGGCGTTGAAGATGATCGCGATGACCAACGCAAACAGCAGTAGTGGCCGCAGTGATGGCAGCGACACCCGCACGAAGCGACGCATCGGGCCAGCACCGTCCACCTTCGCGGCATCGGTCAGATCCGAGGGGATCGACTGGATCGCCGCGATGAAGAAGAGTACCCAGAAGCCCAGTCCGCGCCAGACCTCGAGTCCAACGATCGTCAACAACGCGTTCGGATTCGTTCCGAGGAAATTGATCCGCTCGAGTCCACCGACGCGCAGCATCATGTTGAGCGCACCCATGTCGTAGTGGGTCAGGAACAAGAAGATCATGCCGGCCATGATCGGGGGAACGAGCAGAGGGAAATACAGGGCGACCTTGAAGAAGTTCTTGCCGCGGTCGACGTACTCAACGAGCATCGCCAGCATGAACGACAGACCGAAGACGACCGAGATCGCGATGACGAGATAAATGCCGGTGTTGGTGAGCGAGCGGCGCAACTCATAGTCGTCGCTCAGCCGCGTCCAGTTGTCGAAGCCCACGAACGTCGCCGGGTCGATCAGGCCACCGGTGTTGAAACTCAACCAGACCGACCACAGCATCGGAATGGCCAAGAAGACCAGCCACAACAGGACGAAGGGGCCGAGGAATCCGGCCACCGGCAGGAATTTGCGGAATTGGTACCGCCGCCTCGCCCTCGCGTACTCAGCCTCGGAGAGCATCGGCGTCACACCCTCGCTTGCGGTCACTACCTCGGTGTCAACGACACTCATCGATCCATATCCCCAATCACTTTTCTTCTCCTGTCTGGAGAACTCTTCGAGATCAGACACTATGACGCGTCCGTTTTGGGAAGTACAGGCAGCCGCTGAACATCCGGCTAAAGCCACACAGCTCCTGGCCCCGCTGATGGGCGCCGGTCGCTCGGACAACACCCACGTCGGCAGATCATCACACTGGATCCCAACGATGCGCTCGGCCGATTGCCGCC
>JAQCBM010000401.1 GCA_027729865.1 Actinomycetota bacterium | reverse complement strand
CCACCACAGAATTGTCGGAGGTCGATCCTGTCATTGATGATCCGCCCGATCATCGACCGAACACTTCAGCACGTAACCGACGTTCACGTGCTTATCCAGTTACAAGCGCATTGCCGCCACTCTGACACTCAGCTGGCTCCCAACCGTCTATAGATTTTCGATTATATATAATTCCAATGTATTGCGGTGGCCACCCGCATGTCAAGACTATTGGCGATTTCTGCTGGAGTGCTGCTCTATGGGAAGGCAGTGCCAGGAGTGTTCGATTCCGGTGGGGCTAAATCCCATCGTTGTTGATGGGGTGTCGCAGTCTTCCCGAGCCTTCAGATGACGCGAATCCAAGGTCTACTGGTACCAGGGTCAGAGTGTCCGCCACGCGCTCCCCGGATCCTCACCTGCACCGCGACGGAGGTCTGTTCGATCACCCGCCGGGCGAACCGCCTCGGGGGCGTCCATGAACCTTCGGCGGCCCTGACACCCGTCCCACGATCCGTTGACACTCCCCATCGGCTGCCGCGGCTCGACCAGAAGGTGCGGCCCAGTGCGCTTACTGAGCACCATCGTGAAGTATTCTCCTCATCGCACGGCAAGGTGATTTCAATGATTCCCCTATGGGGGCACGCACGGGGAGGGTGGTCATTACTAGCTCGGATCCGTTGAGACGCCAAGTACTGACCGAACAAGTCAAGGACTGGCTCCTTGAGTCCATTTTGAACGGCGCTTACCCGCCTGACTCGCGGGTCGTCGAAACTGTTGTCGCCAAGGAATTGGGCACCAGCCAGGCACCTGTGCGAGAAGCCCTGCGCGCATTGGAAGTGCTCGGCATCGTGGAGCTCGTCCCTTTTCGTGGTGCCCGGGTGCGTCGTCTGGATGCACAAGAGTTGCTTGAGGCGAACTTCGTTCGTTCTGCGATCGAGATCATCGGTGCAAGACTGGCGATGGCCAATATCACCGACGCCGATGTGGATGAGTTGCTTGCGATCGGCGACAACATGCACATGTATGCGGAATCGGGCAATGTCCGCGCGCTAACCCTCGAGGACGCGAAACTCCATGAGCGCATCATGCAACTAGCCGACAACCAGACACTCCTGCGGGTGTGGCGGTCATTGGAGCCCATGTCACGCACCTACATAACCGTTGCGAGGGTCGATTCTGATCCGCAGCAGACCGCCGCACTCCATGACCCAATCCTCGAGTCAATCCGAAGGCGCGACACCGACGGCATGGTGCGCGCGATAGAGAGCCACTTCGAAGAGATTCGCTACTGGCTCACTCGCCGCTTCAACGAAGAGTCTGAGGGGCAGGCGACCGATGACCTGACCCCCTCTGGTTGATCCAGGTGCTTTGAGTCCACGATTGCCCGTATGGGCGAGGAGGACGATATGAAGCGCAGGCATCACACGCCGGAGCAGATCGTGCGCAAGCTCCGCGAGGCTGACCGGATGCTCGGTGAGGGCACGGCTTTGGTGGAGGTGTGCAAGCACCTGGAGGTCACGGAACAGACCTACTACCGGTGGCGCAACCAGTACGGCGGGATGAAAGCCGACGACGCGAAACGGTTGAAGGAACTGGAGAAGGAGAACGCCCGGCTGAAGCGGATCGTGGCTGATCAGGCGTTGGACATCGACATGCTCAAGGAGCTGAACCGGGGAAACTTCTGAGCCCGGCTCGCCGCCGGGCCGCGGTCGACCACCTAATCGCCATGTTCGAGGTGTCCGAGCGTCGAGCCTGCGCGGTGGCCGGTCAGCCTCGCTCCACGCAGCGCCTGACCCCAGCAGTCGTGCCTGATGCCGAGCAGCATCTGCGGGCCCGGCTGCGGGACCTCGCCGCGAAGCATCCTCGGTACGGGTATCGGCGGCTGGGCGTGCTGCTGGTCCGTGAGGGCTTTCGGGTCAATCACAAGCGCGTGCAACGCCTATGCCGACAAGAGGGACTGCGGGTGCGGGTCAAGAAACGCAAACGCTCCCGAGTCGGAGCCTCGACCGTCCCCAACGACCGGCTGGTCGCCAACCACCCGAACCACGTCTGGGCGTTGGACTTCGCCTACGACCAGACCGCGGACTGCCGGACCCTGAAATACCTGAACATCACCGACGAGTTCACCAAGCACGCCCTGGCCATCGAGGTCGAACGGTCCATGACCGGCGACGACATCGTCACCGTCCTGGAGCGCCTGATCATGATCCACGGGGCACCAGGATTCGTGCGGATGGACAACGGCACCGAGATGACTTCCCACGCCGTCGCCGACTGGTGTCGATTCTCACCCACCGGCATCGTGTTTATCGACCCGGGCTCACCGTGGCAGAACGCGTACGTCGAGTCGTTCACCGGCCGGCTACGCGATGAGCTTCTCGCCATCGAGGTCTTCCACACTCTCCTCGAAGCCAAAGTCATGGCCGAGGACTACCGGCAGCAGTACAACACGCACCGACCGCACTCCTCGCTGGGCTACCTGACACCCGACGAATTCGCACTACAGTGGAACAACACCAACCCCGGACTCACAAAGAGCCTGGCTCACTAACCGGGGGCAGGTCACAACCGATCAGATTCCGCTGGGTTCTACGTAACGTTGTAACAAAGCAACC
>JAQCBM010000400.1 GCA_027729865.1 Actinomycetota bacterium | reverse complement strand
GAGGCAGGTTCCACCGGAGCCGGATCATCGTCGACCGGAAGGGCACCCGGATTGGCGATGTCCACCGGGAATGACTCATCCGGAATCACTTCGTCACTATCCACAGGCGCAGGTGTCTCAGGGGACGCCGGAGTAACGGTCGCCTCTGGAGTCGCCGCCGGTGTCTCCACTGGTGTTGGAGTGGATGTAGCCGTGGGTGTTGGTGTGGGCGTCTCCGTCGGCGTCGGCGTGGGTGTTGGTGTGGGCGTCTCCGTCGGCGTCGGCGTCGGTGATGGAGACGGACTCACGAACTTGCATCCGTTCAGCCACGTTGGCTCACCCTCAGGCCAATTCAAGCCATCAGGAAGGATGTCGGGAACCGGAGGAATGATGTCGCCCCAGCCGCTCGCCATCCCATCGGTGTAAATCGGTCCCGTATGGTTGATGTGTCCATTCAGGTCAACGGAACTCGTATCCACTTGGTTGGTGACGTAGGGATTGTTTGTGCTGTTCGATGCGTGGCAGATGTCTACCTTCTCAGGCTTCTCTGCGCTGACGAACGCCAATGAGGCACCGGCTCCCGCCACTGCTACGGCAAAAACACCACCTACGGCCACGAACCTACTCGCTAGTCGCATGCTCATCCTTCGGGTCGACGAGGTGGGCGCTCCACCCCGTCTCCGACCATCACCCGAAAGACGCCTCGCTGGTTGGGCTCCAGACCGACGGATGCTGGCTATGTCCAGTCAGCGCAGATTGGCGTTCGACGCCTGGCATGGACGAGGCGGGTTGCTGCTCGTTGAGAAGTCCGCGAAGCCCAGCAATGTGTACTGCTTCACGTCGACCATTGGCACCGAGGAAGCGATAGATCGCCATCGTCTCTTGACGCACCGTCGAATCCGAGAAGCCGATGCGTGCTGCGATCTGCGGATTTGTCAGACCTTCGGCCAGTAGATGCAAAATTCTCAACTGACGTGCGGATAGTTCGGTCTCTACCTGACCGTTGCCGGATCGAGCCATCGAATTGATGCGCTCGGGTTCGGTAGAAGCTGGTGGCGTCGAACGCAAATTGAGATACAGGCCCAAGATGGGTGCGGTGGCAATGAAGACTGGGGCCGCTTCAGCCTGCTCAACCGGCTCCGCAAACTGCACATGGAGCGAACCCAATCGCTGCGTGCCCAGAGTCAATGGCCATACGATCGTGGGATTGAGTAGGCCCTCGTGTTTCTCAAGCCAGGGGTACTGGTAAACGAGCGACTCGCGGGTAGCGAAAGCCAACGGCTTACCGTCCCGGATCACGTCGACGGCCGGCGACTTATCCCAAAGTGACATGTGCCGAAGGGCGCGGACGATATCCGCAGGCAGGCCGAAGGATCCTGCTGCGCTGACATCACCAGTTGAATCGAAAACACTGATCAACGCCGCTCGCGGTTTGTATTCCTGAAATACATCGAGAACCAGAAACTGTGCCACGTCATCCAAGGTTGGCTTGCTGGCAAGGTAAGACAGCAATGTGAGGGTTTGATCCGTCTGTTGCACACTCTGCTGAGACATGTTGACTCCATTCAGTTGGCGGTCTTGCCAAAGTAGATGGGCCAACTGACTTACGGCTCTCGCGATGCTCACAGGTTGCTGACAATGACTGCACAGCACCATGCCCTTTTCTCGGTAAAGCCCTCACTCTGTTTCTATGAAGAGCAATGCAAAAGCACGCGGCTTGATTACTGGACTCGTTCTCTTGCTTATGGCGTCTGGATGTGCACCGGCCTCATCAAGCACGGCAGCTATCGCACAGGGGGAACTCATTGACCGCATCGAGGTCTCGCAAATCGTTGTTCGTTACACACCCGGTGCTCCACCCTCCACTAACGATGGCTCCCCCTGGGGATCGCAATGCGTGTCACAGAACTATGCCGCCGACCTGGAACGCGGACCGTCGATCGGAGCCCAGATGAAGGTCGTCATGATTGACCCTCCCGTACTTACTGTGGTCGCCGAATTGATCGCACTTGAAATGCAGCAGTGTCCGTATATCGAATGGGCTGAGGCCGATGTGGTTCGCTTCGACGTTCCCTCAGCGCGAGACCTAGACCCCGCACCCACATTCTCCGCGGTTAGCGAACGGTGAACAGAGTCCGTCGATCCGCGACGTACTCTGAACACATGCGTGCACTGATGACCGCATTGGCTGCTGTTTTGACCATTCAGACAATGTTCCCCGTCGTCTCGGTCGGGCAAGAGCGAGCCGCCGATGCTCCCGTCGTTGTAGCCGTTCTCGACACTGGCATCGCCGCGCATCCGGATCTGGGTTGGCGAATCCGTCCAGACGGCTCTGGTCGCCCCGGTGGTGTGGTTTTGCCGGGCTATGACTTCGTGTCGGATGCGTGGTCTGGGGCCGATGGCGATGGCTGGGATCCCGATCCCAGTGACAGAGGGGACGGAGTGCGTCCACGGGAAGCCGTGGACCGTGTTGACTGCCGATCCCGCGTGAGCTCCTGGCACGGAACAAACGTTGCGGGGACCATCGCCGCGCAGCAGTCCACAGCACGCCCCAACCTGGGAATCGCCCCGGATGCCCGTATTCTTCCGGTGCGGATCATGGGTAGATGTGGCGGA
>JAQCBM010000399.1 GCA_027729865.1 Actinomycetota bacterium | reverse complement strand
AGGCATAGCGGCGAGGCTAGTCGCGGGCCAGTTGTGGGTCGCTGGACGGGGAGTGTGCTCGAGGGCAGTTCGGGCTCTCGCAGGCTAATGTGGAAGGGGCACCAGTTGAGGAATTGTGTGGCAGTGATGTAGCAGGGAAAGGGGTGGCTCGCGCTCATGCTCGTGGCTTCCCTCGCTCTTGTGGGCATCGCTGCCCTCGTGGTTCCGCTGCTGGTGCGCTACCTCGGCCGCTTCACCGGTTATCCGCTTGCGCTCGTCTTCTTGATTTCAGCTGGCCTATTGCTTGTCGACGCCCCGGAGGTGATGCGCGGGGAGACCGTAGTCCAGTCCTGGCATTGGGTCGCGGCCTTCGATGTGCAGTTCACGCTTCGCCTGAACGGGCTGTCCTTGTTGTTTGCGATGCTCGTGCTGGGCGTGGGCGCGCTGGTCTTGAGTTATGCGCCTCAGTACCTGGACCCGAGCTACGAGGTCGGGCGTCTCTATACGGTCTTCTCGTTGTTCGGTGCGGCGATGCTGGGCGTTGTCCTGTCGGGCGATTTGATCTTGCTGCTGGTGTTTTGGGAAATCACCAGCTTGAGCAGTTTCCTATTGGTCGCCGGTAGCGGGAAAGCAGGGACGCGGCCCGCGATCCGGGCGCTAGTAATCACCGGACTGGGTGGGTTGGCGCTGTTCGGTGCCGTCGTGCTCTTGGCGGTTCGGACGGGGACCACAAACATCGCTGAAGTCTTCGCAGTTGCACCGGATCGATTGACCACGACGGAACTAACGATCGTCGCCATTTTGATCATGCTTGCGGCCTTCACCAAGTCCGCGCAGGTGCCGTTCCACTTCTGGCTGCCCGGAGCGATGGTTGCGGTCACTCCGGTCAGCGCGTACCTGCACGCGGCCACCCTGGTGAAAGCAGGTATCTACCTGCTGCTGTTGATGTCGCCTCTGTTCTTGGCGTTCCCGGCATGGAACATCACGCTGCTGGTGTTCGGATTGGCCACCGCGGTCTTCGGTGCATTCGAGGCGCTTCGCCAGCGCGATCTCAAGGCTCTGCTCGCGTACTCAACCGTCAGTCAACTGGGCACGATGGTCGCTTTGATCGGCGTCGGTACTTCCGCCGCGCTGGCTGCAGCAGCGCTCTTGGTTGCCGCCCATGCCCTGTTCAAGGCAACGCTGTTCATGCTCGTCGGCATCGTCGATCGCGAAGCGGGAAGTCGTGACCTGAGCCAACTTTCCGGTCTGTGGCGAGCGATGCCGATCACTGCAGCGCTCACCGGACTAGCCGCGATGTCCATGGCGGGAGTTCCACCGCTTGTGGGATTCGTGGCAAAGGAGGAGGCGTTCTACTCCTTCCTGGACGTGCCACAGTCGGCATGGGCGCAGGGTCAGGGCTGGGCAGGTGTCACAGCGGCAGTCGTCGCAGTGATTGGTGCTTCGCTTACCTTCGCGTATAGCGCCAGAATCTTTTTCGGTGCCTTCTTCGGACCGCTCACCCAGCGCAATCTCTACGAACCATCGTGGTTGTTCCTGGCGCCGGCATTGGTTCCCGCGCTTGCTGGATTGGTCCTGGGTATCTGGCCTGGGCTCTTGAACGGCATCATCGACCGGACCACGGTGGACGTCGGGTTCACCATGGTGGGTTCGGACTTGAGTTTGTGGCATGGGCTGAGCATCGCGCTTGGCTTATCCGCGATCGCCATCACGCTCGGCTTGATCCTGCACTTCCGCCGGCGATGGGTGCTGCGCTTCTTGGGTGAGGAGCCGCCGGTCCCCAGTGGTCCGATCATCTTCGACCGCATCTGGTTCGCACTCGTGCGCCTCGGTGCGAATGTGGGACGTTCGGCGCACAGCACCTCGGTGGGTGTGCACCTATTCGGTGTGGGCGTGTTCATCGTCGCGCTCACGGCGATCGGTCTGGCGATCATCCCCGGTGCAATCGATGGGTTGAATCCGGTAATCCCGGGCGCCATGCAGCCTGTCGACTTCGCAGTGCTCGCATTGTTGATACCGACGGTCGCGTTCCTCACCCGTGCGCGCACCACCATCACCGCGCTGGTGCTCGCGGGCTTCGTCGGATTGATCATCGCGGTGTGGTTGATCCTTCTCGGTGCACCCGATGTGGCATTGACGCTGCTGCTCGTGGAGTTCTTGACCGTTGTCGTTGCGGCGCCGGTTCTCGCACGACTTCCGCGCCATCGGGACATCGGTCGTCCGACACGGGCCGCTATCAGCGCTGTGGTGGTCGGTGCGATTAGCGGGTTGGCGGTGTGGGTCTTCACTGGCCGACGCGGACCGTCCGATCTGTCTGCGTATTTCCTGACTCAAGCCGAGGACCTGACCGGTGGGACCAATGTCGTCAACACGATTCTGGTCGACTTCCGAGGGCTGGACACCCTAGGTGAGATCACGGTGCTGTTTGCGGCGGCCTTGGGTCTGCTTGCTGCCACGGCGGTAACGGTGCGGGCCCGTCAGGACGCGATGGCAGAGGTGCTCGGTCGAGGTGAACAGACGATCTTGCGGGTCGGCTCTCGTGTGGTCATTCCATTGCTCGTTATAGCTGCAGCCGTGTTGTTCTGGCGCGGACACGACGAACCTGGTGGCGGCTTCATC
>JAQCBM010000398.1 GCA_027729865.1 Actinomycetota bacterium | reverse complement strand
CTACGACCCTCCTCGCATCTTCTGCGGTGAGACCTGGGCTCCCACCGCCGAACGCCTCGCGCTCTACCAACGCCCCGATGAACTACACACATCCTTCAATTTCGACTACCTAGCCGCAGGCTGGGATCCGGAGAAGATGCGTGCGTCCATCGACGCTACGGTGGCGAACCACCTCAAGGTGGGTGCTCCGCCCACCTGGGTGCTGAGCAATCACGATGTGATCCGGCACGCAACGCGCTTCAGTCCCACAACAGATGGCACGCCGGTCACCGCGAAGTCCACCTTCGATTCAGCACGTGGTTTGCGTCGCGCTCAGGCAGCGACAGCCTTCATGTTGGCTTTGCCAGGATCGGCCTACCTGTACCAAGGCGAGGAGCTCGGACTGCCCGAGGTCTTCGATCTTCCGCCCGAGACTCGCCAGGATCCAGTCTTCAAGCGAAGCAAGGGCTCGGACCTCGGCCGTGATGGATGTCGCGTCCCGTTGCCGTGGTCTGCCGATAGTCCGAGTTTCGGTTTCAGTGACACTGGTCAGTCGTGGCTACCGCAACCTGCGGATTGGGCGGGCCTTTCCGTCGCTCGTCAACTAAACGATGATGAATCGACGTGGCAGATGTACCAGCGCATATTGCAGCGGCGCCGCCTTGAGCCCGCTATGGGCGATGGTCCGATGACCTGGATGGACGATGCGCCCGAAGGAGTTCTCGCGCTTCGGCGTTTCACCGCAGACGCCGATCAACCATCGGTCGTGGTCGGCATCAACATGTCGGAACAGGCCTGTCACCTGCCATCACAGTGGGGAACAGACGTCTTGGCTACTTCGAACAACGACGTCGCAGCCGTCACAGTTGACGAGTCCGAGCACCTGGTACTTGGTCCTGAAACCGCCGTGTGGTTACGGGCCTAATCAACACACTCAGCGCACCACGTGTAGCCCAAGGCGCGCTTCGATCCCGGCGCTGTAGGTGAACAATTGACCACGCGGCGTCGATAGCCGCTTCCACGGTCCACTCGTGGACGCAGTGATGCGCAGCGGCTCATCGGTGAGCAACCGCAACCGCCGAGCAGCGTGCAGTGTGCGCATCGGGAGACCGGCCCACGCCGAACGAGACCAGATCTCCTCCGCGATAGGAGCCGCCTGCCGCTCGCTCATCCCAACTGAGCGCTGTCGGAACTCATCAACAGCATCCTTGACGAGCGGCATCACGTCACTCGAAACACCGTGGATGGGCATCTGCCAGCCATCGCGCGGCGGGAGTTGGGCGACGGTCAACCCTTGGCCAACTGGCGCGGTAGCGGTAGGCAGCGAGTCGATGTCGAAGCAGATGACTTCGTTGGTCGCCAGAGCCTCTTCCAGGCCCGTGACGAAGGAATAAAGCGAGACGGTGACCGAAGCCTCGACTGCTTCCGGTGCCACCTGGGCGGGTACGGCCACCATGCACATGACATCCATGGGAAGAACTACGTAGCAGGCGATTGCGTTCCGCCCCACAACGATGCGGACGGCCGAGATGGGATCCCACTCGACCTGGCGGCGACCCACCAGCGCGAGAACGCGGGCATCGGGCTCAGCCAGGGTGATGAGTCGGGCAGCAGGGATGTGTGCAGTATCCACCACAACCCCTCCCTACGACGATGCGTGCAGATTCGCTTCTAGCACCCGCCGGAATTCCCCCGGAATCTCCCGGGATTCGCGCGATTGAACATCGAAACACACCATGACGGTTTTCGCATCTGCAGCCAGGTGCCCCTCGTCCCAGACCTCAGACTCCATGGAGAACGATGACCTTCCCACATGGGAAATCCATGTCTTGACGACGAGAGGCTCCAGACCGAACAGGATCGGTCGCCGGTAGTTGATCTCTTGGCGTGCCACTACTTGACCGATGATTCCCCGATCCTCGAGGTTGAGCAGGCGGAACGCACGCACCCGCGCTTCCATCAGGTAGTCGACAACGACCGCGTTGCTTACATGGTCGTAGGGATCGAGGTCCTTGAAGCGCTTGGCAACCTCGATGTCGAAGACAGTCACAACACCATCACCCGCTAGTCGCGGGTCAACTTGCGGTACGTAGCGCGATGTGGGCGCGCTGCTTCCTCACCCAGACGCTCAATCTTGTTCTTCTCGTAGGAGTCGAAATTGCCCTCGAACCAGAACCACTGCGAGTCACCTTCGTAGGCGAGGATGTGGGTCGCGATACGGTCCAGGAACCAGCGATCGTGCGAGGTGATCACCGCGCAGCCGGGGAACTCCAGCAAAGCGTTCTCCAGCGAACCCAGGGTTTCAACGTCGAGATCGTTGGTGGGCTCGTCGAGAAGTAACAGGTTGCCGCCCATCTTCAACGTCAGCGCCAAGTTGAGTCGATTTCTTTCACCACCGGACAGGACTTTCGCAGGCTTTTGCTGATCGGGACCCTTGAATCCGAATGCTCCAACATAGGCGCGCGAGGGAAGCTCAACGTTGCCGACCTTGATCCAGTCCAGGCCGTCGCTCACGACCTCCCACACGTTCTTACTTGGATCCAGGCCGGCCCTCGACTGATCCACGTAGGACAGAGAGACCGTTTCGCCCACCTTGATATCGCCCATGGTCGGAAAGAC
>JAQCBM010000397.1 GCA_027729865.1 Actinomycetota bacterium | reverse complement strand
GGGTAACGGTGCCGTGCGCGGCCTCGGCCTCGACCGTCTTGCCGTCGGGTGTCATAAGCACCGAGGTCATCAGGCCCAATGAGCCGAAGCCCTGCGCCACTGTGTCGGATTGGACGTCGCCGTCGTAGTTCTTGCAGGCCCAGACGTAACCGCCCTCCCACTTCAGGGCTGCCGCGACCATATCGTCGATCAGACGATGCTCGTAGGTGATACCGGCCGTCTCGAAGTCGGCCTTGAACTCGGCATCGAACACCTCAGCGAAAATGTCTTTGAACCGGCCGTCGTACGCCTTCAGGATCGTGTTCTTCGTGGACATGTAGACCGGGTAGTTGCGAGCTAGTCCGTAGCGGAAGGACGCCCGAGCAAAGTCGCGGATCGACTCGTCGAGGTTGTACATACCCATCGCCACGCCACCGGCGGGAAAATCGAAGACATTGAACTCCATCGGTTCGGAGCCATCGGCTGGGGTGAACGTCATCGTCAACGTCCCGGCCTTCTCCACCTTGAAGTCGGTGGCTCGGTACTGGTCACCGAAGGCATGGCGGCCAACGATGATCGGCTTGGTCCACGTGGGCACCAGACGCGGGATGTTGTCGATGATGATCGGCTCGCGGAAGATCACGCCACCGAGAATGTTGCGGATAGTGCCGTTCGGTGAGCGCCACATCTTCTTCAGACCGAACTCCTCGACTCGCGCCTCGTCCGGAGTGATGGTGGCGCACTTGACACCCACGCCGTACTCCTGGATGGCATGAGCCGCATCAATGGTCACCTGATCATCGGTTGCATCCCGGTACTCCATGCCGAGGTCGTAGTACTTCAGGTCGACGTCGAGATACTTCAAGATGAGCTCGTCCTTGATGAACTGCCAGATGATGCGAGTCATCTCGTCGCCGTCGAGTTCGACGACCGGGTTCACAACCTTGATCTTTGACATCCCTCTCCTCACAGATCCTTGACGTCGGCCTGCTTGGCCTTCACGGCTTCGTAGGCCTGCTCGAGCAAAGCCTTCTCATCGGCGGTCATGGGCGTTTCGATCACCTTGCGGATACCTTCCTTGCCGAGCTCGGCCTCAACACCGAGGTAGGCGCCCGAGAGTCCGTACTCGCCGTCGACCCACGCACATACCGGCATCACGGCACCGGAATCCTCGTGGACGGCGCGCGCCATCCGGGCTGCTGCCGCTGAGGGGGCGTAGTAAGCCGAACCAGTCTTGAGCAGTCCGACGATCTCCGCGCCGCCGTTGCGCGTGCGCTCGACGAGTTCGTCGACCTTTTCCGCCGATACCAACTCGGTGAGCGGCTTACCGTCCACCGAGCACACCGACGCCACCGGCACCATGGTGTCGCCGTGTGAGCCGAGGGTGAGGGTCTTGACCGAGCCAACCGGAACGCCGAGTTCCTCGGCGACGAAGTGCGTGAAGCGCGCAGTGTCGAGCATGCCCGCCTGGCCGAGAACGCGGTTGTGGGGGAACTGCGTGACGATCTGGGCGAGCGCAGTCATCTCATCGAGCGGATTTGCCACGTTGATCACCACACACTCGGGTGCGTACTTCGCAACGTTCTCTGCAACCTGGCGCATGATCTTCGCGTTCGTCTCGATCAAGTCCATCCGACTCATGCCTGGCTTGCGCGGTAATCCGGCCGTGATGATCACGATTTCCGATCCTGCGATGGCTTCGTAGCCCTCGCCGTTCGGCCCGGTGGTCGCTCCCACAAGCTTGGTCTCGAATCCCTCGACCCAACGCGACTGGTTCATGTCCAGTGCCAGACCCTCAGCCTTGCCGTCCACTACATCGGTGAGGACGACTGTCTCGAAGATGTCGTACTCAGCGAGTCGAAGTGCCGTCGTCGAACCGTAGAAGCCGGCTCCCACCACCGTTACCTTGCCTGTGCGCGCCATGCGAAACCCTTCGAAGTCGGGGGGAAGAAATCTTGACGTCAAGATACCTGCCCCACGAAGGGTGTTTCCCGTTGGGTGAGCAGCCCAATCAGCGAGGCGGGGGTACCCAGAAGGCGAAGATCGCCAAGAGTGCACCGAGCACTCCGAGAACCGCAACATCCACCTTGCGGGAGCGCACCACGAGAAGACCGGCTTCCCGATCAGGAAGCAACAGCCGAAGGAAGGCAGCCAGCAGAACGCTGCCTGCGAGCACTATCGACCCACGGCGGAAGTAGTCCAGTACAACCAGCGCAAGCGCGATACCTACGCCCAGTAGAACGATGATGATCGGCCACTGCTGCCACCAACCCCTCGCGCGCAGATCGCGCACGTTATTGGAATCGTCGGAGGCACTCACGTTGACCGATTCTCTTCGATCACTCAGGAATTCGCCCGCTCGGCAGCTTCCACGACGTTAGCCAACAACATTGCCCGCGTCATCGGACCTGTGCCGCCTGGCATCGGAGCTACCCATCCGGCTACGTCGGCAACGTCCTTCGCGACGTCGCCCACCAGTCCGGCATCTGTGCGTGTGATGCCGACGTCGAGCACCGCAGCCCCGGGCTTGACGGCGGCGGCAGTGACCATGGCTGGAACCCCCGCAGCCGCAACCACGATGTCCGCACGGGCGACCTCGGCGTCGATATCCCGCGTCCCGG
>JAQCBM010000396.1 GCA_027729865.1 Actinomycetota bacterium | reverse complement strand
CTACAACGAACAAGGCGACCAAGATCACCCAGGTGATGGTGGAAAGCCAGGCAATGGCGAAGCCGGCAAGCGCGATCAGAATCGATGCGGTCAGAAGGCGGTCCACACTCCAGGTCTGCGCGAGCCTGCTGCCGTAGAGACGGCCGAGGAACATCCCACCGGTCACCGCCGCCAAGGATGCCGCGGCCGCGGCGGCGCCGAGTCCGGCGCGCTCACGCAGCAGATCGGCACTCCATAGCGTGAGAGTGAACTCCGTTGCCAAAAGAAGTCCCACGACGGTGAGCGACCACCAGAACGGGCGCGGCATCTGCACCTTCTCCGCACGCACTGGGTGCGATTCGGTGGGGAATTCCGCACGGGCTACCTCGGGGGAGCCCTCGTTTCGACTGCGCAGAATTTCGGAGACGATGAGAGCAACGATGAGAGCCCACAAGCCGGCGCGCCATCCGACGGCAAGCGCCGTGGTTATGCCGATGACCAGTGGAACCACGAAACCGAACAGTGCTGCGAGCGCATTGGCTTGGGTAAGCGCCGCGGGTCCCGCAGGACCTTGATAGTCGAGGATGAAGGCGTTGGCTGTGGCAATGAGAGAAACACCACCGGCTGCGACGAGTGCTGTTCCCGTCAAGCTTGCGGCTAGCCCGAAGGGTGCCGTGTAGACGATGATGCCGATACTCATCACCACGATCGCGTAACGGATCACCCGTCCGCGACCCCAGCGGGCGATCAGGCGCGGAATTAACAATCCAGTTGCCACATTCGCTATCGCAAATACCGTGGCGTGCAGTGCAGCGATAGTGCGTGATGTTCCCTGCTCATCGCGCAGCAGGGCTTGCGTTGCCCCAAATCCGTACAGGAAGAAAGCGAACAGCGAAACTTGGACGTAGGTGATCCACGTGATGCGATCGAGAACCGGTCGACGCCCGGTGTCGGGCGACGACGCACTCACGAAAGCTGCGAGATGACGTAGTCCAAGCAGCCGGTCAAGGCGCGGACGTCATCGGGCTCCACAGCGGGGAACACGGCGATGCGGAGCTGGTTACGTCCAAGTTTGCGATAGGGCTCGGTATCGACGATGCCGTTAGCGCGCAGCGCACTTGTGATCTTCGTGGCGTCGATGGCGTCGTCGATGTCTATCGTCACGACCACTGCCGAACGGTGGGCCGGATCCGCAACGAACGGTGTCGCGATGTCGCTGTTCTCGGCCCAGTCGTACAAGATCCCCGACGACTCAGCGGTCCGCGAAGTACACCAGTCCAAACCACCGTTGCCGTTGAACCAATCAACCTGCTCGGCCATCAAGAAGATCGTGGCTAGAGCGGGGGTGTTGTACGTCTGATCCTTGCGCGAGTTGTCGATAGCGGTTTCCAGGTCGAGGAAGTCGGGGATCCAACGACCCGATGCCTTGATCTGCGCTGAACGCTCCAAGGCGGCGGGGGACATCAAGGCGATCCACAGTCCGCCATCGGAGCCAAAGGACTTTTGCGGGGCGAAGTAGTAGGTGTCGAACTGAGCGGGATCCACCGCGAGGCCACCTGCAGCCGACGTGGCGTCGACGAGCATCAGCGCGTTCGCATCGGCTCCGGCCACCCGCTTGGGCTGGACGACCACACCGGTGGATGTCTCGTTGTGGGGCGAGCAGTATGCATCGATGCCGGCCTCGGCGGTGAAAATCGGCGCGGTGCCAGGCTCGGCAGTGATGATCGTTGGGTCGCCCAGATGCGGAGCCTTCTTGGCACCCGATGCGAACTTCGCACCGAACTCACCGAAAGACAGGAACTGAGCGCGGTCGTCGATCAATCCGAACGTGGCGATATCCCAAAACGCTGTGGAGCCACCATTGCCCAGAACCACTTCGTAGTCGTCGGGTAGTGAGAAGAGCGAGCGAAGACCGGAACGAAGCCGGCCAACCTCGGACTTAACCGTCTTCTGCCGGTGGGAGGTGCCGAGATAGGACTTCCAGACCTTCTCCAGTGCCTCCACCTGTTCATGGCGAACCTTCGAAGGGCCGGCGCCGAAGCGACCGTCGGTGGGCAACAACTCAGAGGGAATGCGAATGTCCTCAGACACGGTGACGTAGCTCCTGAAAGTAGAAGGGACGCTCCAGTATCGCGCCCGGTGATCGACCTGTCGCGTTGGGCTCGTTCCTGAGACGTCTAGTTCTGGAGTGGCTAGTTCTGGATAAGCCAGGACGGCCGCACCATGTCCGGATCCCAGCCAGGCACTTGATCGGGTCGACGCGGACGCGGACCCACGTAGCGAGCTGAGGGTCGGATCAGGCGACCGGTTCGCTTCTGCTCGAGGATGTGCGCGCTCCACCCGGCGATGCGTGCGCAGGTGAACATCGACGTGAACATCTTGGGAGGCACTTCCGCGAAATCAAGAATCACCGCAGACCAGAACTCGACGTTCGTCTCCAGGATGCGGTCGGGACGACGATTGCGGAGCTCCTCGAGTGCCGCTTGTTCGAGCGCGACGGCCACTTCGTAGCGGGGAGCGTTCAACTCTCGGGCGACGTCTCGCAGCACGCGAGCGCGGGGATCCTCCGCGCGGTACACGCGGTGGCCGAAACCCATGAGTCGTCTCCCGGAGTCCAGGGTCTGCCGTACGTAC
>JAQCBM010000395.1 GCA_027729865.1 Actinomycetota bacterium | reverse complement strand
ATTGAGCGCATGGTCGCCATGAATGGTTTGTGAGCGCAGCAAACTTGACAGTTCGATCACGTCAGGATCCGTGTCATCCCGATACCCGACTCGAAGGAGTAGATCAAATGCGAGAAGTTCCTCGTCCCAGGTCCACTTCGGAGGACGAGCCCGATCATTCGATGTTTGGACGGACCGCAGGAGGTCAGTCGCGACGAGCCCCGCATACAGGTCTTCGAATGCGGCCTGAGAAATCCGTTCAGAACTTGTCGCGACGGCATCCCTCTCGGCGTGCCTCGCCGGGTTCCACTCCACACCGACCTGTGAAAGCAGCGCCCTCATGCGATCCACCCGCGTCGACCCTCTGACAGTCGCCCCGATCGCGGCACCAACCTTCACGAACCAGGGAAGAATCGGCGTTCCGTCGGCACTCAGCCATGCGCCACCCGGACCATTCACCAACGGAATGCCAAGTTCGCTCGCAACACGGTGTGGCCACTCCGATGGGGACGACTGGTTAGGCATGACCTACCAAACAGTCGATCCGCCGTTGGTAGATGCCCAGGTGCGTCATTGACGCAATGCACTTTCGTCCTGCCTGTTTGAGGTTCATGGCTTCCGTCGACGGGCAGCTGCGCGTCGCGCCGCCCGGTTTTGGATTGGGAGAACTTCCGACTGGTCTGCGGAAGCGGCAGCAGTCTGCTCGGTGATTGAGCGGGTCAACGGGTGACTGTCGCCCAACAACTGTTTCGCATCGTGCCGAACTTCGGCGAGTAGCCGTGCTCCCCGAGCGAGATCTCCTGAGTTCACGACTGCAGCGCCGTGGCTGGCTCTGATGACAAGCGATTCTTCTGGTTCTAGAACGTTTGTAACTTGATGGTGCAGTTCTTCGAGACAGGCAAGTGCTGTGCCATGTTCACCCAGATGTACGTGAGCCTTTGCCAGGCTGTATTTGGCCTGCAACAAGGCGGCGAGATTGCGAACGGGCTCGATTGAGAGGTACTCCACCAGTTCGGCTGCTGCCTTCTTGGCTTCCAGCCAGTTTTCCATCTGGGCATACGAGTGTGATCGGATCGACAATGGCCCGAACAAGTTTTCCGATGGCACAAGCCGTCTGGTCTCGGCGATGAGCCTGTCGACGAGTTCGACCGCCTCTCGCCATTTCTCTGACTTCCAGACGGTGTACGTCAGGTTGTGCAGTGGCTTGAGGATGTCCGGGTTATCCGGACCGAGCGCATCAGTGGTCGTTGCGAGGCACTCCCGGAGAACCGCATCAGCTTGCGGTAGGTCACCGCTTTCCAACAGCACTTGACCGAACAGGTTGGTAACTCGGAGGGAGAGGGGGTGATCTGCCCCGAGCCTCGTGCGCGCCTGCTCTACCAGCGCCGGTAGTTCCGCAGTCGGTTCAGATAGTTGACCACGATTGAGGAGAATCTCGTGGAGCACAATGTGCGCTTCAACTTTGTGAAGGATGTCAGGCGTCTTATCAAGTTGTTGGGCGATGTGTCGCGCTTCATCGACACTTGATTCGTCGTGATGCGGGGAAAGGGTTGCGAGACGGTTGAGTCGCAGAATCAGCGTGGTCGTATGGTCTTCGCCACTAATGGCGGCAGAAGAATCCACTAGATGATCCAGAACCTTTCGGCCTTCATCCGGATGCCCGGCCAGAATCAAGGCCGCTGCCAGCAGGCTCTCAACCTGATGTCTGAGGTCCGGCTCAACCGCTCTGTTCTCCCACTCTGAAGTAATCCTCTCAAGTTGAGACCGTGCTTCTTCAGGCTCGTGGCACTCAAGAGCAGCAATCGCAGACAAGATAAGGAACGACTGCCGGCGCTCGTTACTAATTTTGCCTTCGAATGTCGCGACGCACTCGTGTAAGGCGCTCTTTGCCTCGAAGTAGTGGCCTTGGTCCAAGAGGAGAACGCACTTTTGGTGCTCGATCGCGGATTCGAAGTAGATATCACCGCCTGCGGAGTCAACTAAAGCCTTGACTTCTGCCAGGACCTTGACCGCTTCGTCAAAGAATCCGGATCGGCGGAGGAGGTTCACCTGAGTGAACTTGATCGTCAGGAGTTCGGCGGGGGCGTTGGCCGCGAGAACGACACCGTTGTTGCAGGACTGCAGCGCTTCGTTCGAACGGCCCGATTCCCAATAGAGAATGGACAGGCTGAGCGCACTTCGACTTGCCGGCTCTGCGGAGAGGAATTCGGACAGCGCGTAACCGACGTGCAAATTGAGGGACAGCTCAGCTGCCACCAGATCGACCGGTTCCTCCTGGAGAATCTTGTTAGCTAAGTCCTCGGCGTGACTTTCGACGGCTTCCATGAGTACTTGCTCATCTTCGGGGGCAAGAAGTTCTTCAGCGTGCCGTTTCGCAATTGCCGCGAAGCCCGGTTCCGTGAAGAGGTCAACGAACTCGCTACTTGAGCGAACGATTGACAGTGGGGTGCGGGATGCTTGCATAGCGTTCGCTGCTGATCGTGCGCCGAGCGCACTCGCGGCTCCGATGACTGGGACTGTCGGAAATCGGGAGCCAAGAAGTGCGGCGAGACTGAGCACGAATTGGACGTCGCTGCTCGCCTCGCGCCAGTAGGCGTTCAGTGACTCCTCCAAGTCGCGGGGCAGTTGGGCTATCG
>JAQCBM010000394.1 GCA_027729865.1 Actinomycetota bacterium | reverse complement strand
GAGTTACCGAGGGACTTACTCATCTTCTCCCCGGCAGTGGTCACCCACGCGTTATGCAGCCAGTAGTTCGCAAAACCGTCTCCCGCGCACTTGGATTGCGCGATCTCGTTTTCGTGGTGGGGGAACACCAGGTCCAAACCACCACCGTGGATATCGAAGTTCGCGCCTAGGTATTTCTCGGCCATCGCCGAGCATTCGATATGCCAGCCGGGTCGCCCAGGTCCCCACGGGGTATCCCATGCCGGCTCGCCTTCCTTGGCGCCCTTCCACATCGCGAAGTCACGGGAGTCGCGCTTCGCGCGGTTCTCAGCGTCACCGGCGTCGAGCATGTCGTCGATGCGCTGTCCGCTCAGTGCGCCGTATTCGGGGTAGGCACGAACATCGAAGTAGACGTCGCCGCCGGCCGCGTAGCCGAAACCGGCATCGATCAGGCGCTGCATGAGTTGCACCATCTCCGGGATGTGACCGGTGGCGCGGGGTTCGTAGGTGGGTGGCAGGCAGCCGAGGGTGTCGTAGGCCCAAGTGAAGGCGCGCTCATTGCGCATGGCCACGACCCAGTACGGCACGCCCTCGCGCTCGCCGTTGGCAAGGATTTTGTCGTCGATATCAGTGACGTTGCGGATATAGGTGACGTCGTACCCACGGGCGATCAGCCAGCGTCGCACGATGTCGAAGGCGACTCCGCTGCGGATATGGCCCACATGCGGGGGTCCCTGAACGGTCGCGCCACACACATACATGCCCACCCGGCCGTCCTCAATGGGCGCGAAGTCCCGGACGCTCCGCGATGCGGTGTCGTGAAGGCGGATTGGCACGGCTAGACAGTAGCGGGACGCGTCAGCGAATCAGCGTGACGACCTTCTCCGGGTGGATCCGGACCACGATGCGGACGTTGTCCGTGCCGTCGTCGGCGGTGTAGCGGTCCTGCCCGGTGTATTCCTGGCACAGGCGGTCGATGAGCTCGCGCCCGCCTTCCTCGGTGATCTCCGCGGTGCCACGGACCTCCACATAGGAGTACGGGTTGTCCTTCGGGTAGACGATCACGCTGCAGCGTGGATCAGATTCCAAGTTCAAGTGCTTGCGGCGGCCCTTGACGGTGGAGACGAGAAGATCGTCGCCATCCCGAGTTACCCAGACCACCGCCTGATGCGGCCGACCGTTAGGAAGCACGGTTGCGATCACCGCGAACTCCGGTGCGTCGAACCACGGCTTGACCGCATCAGGCAGCGTGGTCATGTCAGTCGACCCAGCGGGTAACTGCGTTGAAGGCCACCTGGTTCACCGCGCGGCGTTCCTTGGTGGACATGTTCAATTCCGAGCCGCTGTAGTGGAAGGTACTGATGATGACATCGTTCACCAACGTGTAGACGTTGTATGTGTCACTGCTGTAGGTGCCAGCTCCCTCGCCAGTTGTCACGTCCTCGTAATTCTGGTTCAAGAAGACGGACTGAACGCCTGCAACCGTCACGAGGGGCACGTTGCCCGTGGTGTTCAGCCGCGACCAAGAGTCCGTGGAGCCATCATCGAAAGTTTGCTGACCGCTGGCCGGACCTTCGCACTCCTTGAGACCCTTCTTCAGATCATTGAAGGCCTTGATCGCTTTCTGAGCTGAGGCGTACTGAGTGACGTTCACGGTGACGCCCATGCCACCCTTGCGGCCGTCGTAACCCATATTGAACTGGTGATTACCGCCGGGGTAGCTCACCTGCTTGTCGGCATCGCCGCACAGGAAGTTCGTTTTGCCACTGGGAAAAGCGCCGAAGTCGCCGCCCTTCTTCACACTGAGGGGCGCAGGAACGTCCTTCGCGTCAATCATGTGACCGGCTGCGTAGGAATACAACTCACGGTCGTAAGCCTGGGCGGGTGCGGCAAGACCGACACCAGCGATAGCAATCGAGGCTGCAACGGCAGCGAACTTCTTCATGTAGAGCTCCTTAGTGGCTTGATAGTTCAGCCTAAACCTGGATATTGCGTTCAACCAAAGCCGTTGCAATAGCGGCAATTCCCTCGCCCCGCCCAGTGAGACCTAAGCCGTCGGTGGTGGTGCCCGACACGCTCACCGCAGCACCCAGTGCTGCAGAGAGAACATCTTGCGCTTCATCGCGGCGAGTACCGATGCGTGGGCGATTGCCGATGACCTGCACCGAGGCATTCACAATCCGGATGCCGGATGCACGCACGGTCTGTGCTGCGTGCGAAATCAAACTGACGCCCGATGCTTCCGCCCACTGCGGATCATCGGTCCCTACGAGTGATCCGAGATCGCCCAGTCCACTCGCAGACAGCACCGCATCGCACACTGCGTGCGCCGCAACATCAGCGTCTGAGTGACCAGCGAGTCCTTCCTCGTCTGGCCAGAACAGTCCAGCGAGCCACATCGGGCGGCCAGTCGCGAACGCATGCACATCGGTACCGATGCCAATTCGAAGATCACTCATCGAACTCTCCGCTTCGCGATTACAGCTTCGGCGAGCAAGAAGTCCAAAGGCTTGGTGACCTTGAACGCTTCCTCGTGTCCTTCTATTGCGTGCACGGAGATACCGAGCGACTCGACCATGCCGGCGTCGTCGGTCACCGGGGAATCGACTTCTGCGTGAGCGCGCTGGAGAACCTCACG
>JAQCBM010000393.1 GCA_027729865.1 Actinomycetota bacterium | reverse complement strand
GAGCCGATGAGCAGTGGTCGGTCCGCGTACTCCTCGAGGCGCTGGCGAAGGACATCAACGTCGAGGTGTCCGTCGGCATCCTCGGGGATGGCAATGACATCGGCAATTGACTCACGCCAGGGAAGCTCATTGCTGTGGTGCTCATAGGGTCCGATGAATACCACGGGTCGTTGATCGTGCGGAATGTGTGAGCTCAGCGAGTAGCGGGCATCAAGGTCAGCCGGAATTCGGAGATTCAGTATTCCGATGAGTTTGTTCACGGCGCCGGTGGATCCGGAGCCGCAGAAAATCAAGCAGGTCTCGGAGTCCGCGTTCACAGCCGCCTTGATGTGGGCACGCGCGTCCTCGCGAAGGCGGGTTGTCTGCAAGCCAGTTCCGCTGGATTCGGTGTGTGTGTTCGCGTAGCGGGGCAGCACCTCATCGCGGATGAAGTCTTCGATGAAGGACAGCGCTCGGCCGGATGCGGTGTAGTCGGCATAGGTGACACGGCGAGCACCGAACGGACCCCACATCACCTGGTCATCGCCGATAACCGATTCACGAATGCGATCGAGGATCGATGGATGGGGCAGTCCAGGGCTGGCTGCTGGCAGTGGGTAGCGGGTCATGAGGTCTGCCACCAGGTCGCCGCGGGTCTCCATAACGCCAAGGGTACGGCGGAAACAGCGAACGCGCGTGAGCCTGCGAGACTTGTGCCCGTGGCGCGGGTATCGGTACCGGTAGAGGTCTCTCCGGAGATCGACGAGCAGGTGAATGAGCACGTCGAACAACGTGCCAATTCTCAACGCCCCTGGATCACGATCGTGTGGAACGACCCCATCAATTTGATGTCCTACGTCACGTACGTGTTCATGAATTACTTCAAGTATTCCCGCGAGAAGGCCGAAAAACTGATGAGCGACGTCCACCACGAAGGCCGAGCCGTCGTGTCCTCAGGCACGCGCGAGGAGATGGAACGCGACGTCGCCGCCATGCATTCCTACGGCCTGTGGGCCACTTTGCAGAAGGACGATTGAGGTAATCACCCATGTCCTACGGATTCCAGCGAACCGCCACCGGTCGCATCGTGCTGCGGGTCGATCACGTTGAGCGGGGGCTTCTGGCGTCGGTCGCAAGGCAAGTGATCGACTTGGTGAAGCCGGAAGAGTCAGCAGAAGACGTCGACCCGCTCGCTGCACAGATCGGCTGGGTCGACGGGGGAGTCGGTCCATCGGATGACCCTGCAGTGGCTCGCTTGCTACCGGATGCCTACGCCGAGGCACAAGAGGCAAGTGACTTCCGCCGGTTTACCGAACACGATCTGCGCCAGGCAAAGGTGCAGCATGCGACCACGGTGCTGGCGGAGATCGATCGATCGGGCGACAAGATCACGGTCGGTTCCGCGGATAGCTGGCTGGGAACTCTCAACGATGCACGCATCGCTATCGGAACGCGCATTCACATAGCCGAGGACAACCACGAGGAACTTGCGTCGCTGCCGGAGGACGATCCCCGAGCCGGCCTGTTCCATGTATACGACTGGCTGACGTTCTTGCAGGAGTCACTCGTGCGTTGCCTGGATCCGTCGTTGTACGGCTTTAGCGACGAGGACATCACCGTCGACGACGATTAGTTGTACGGCTGCACCGTCGATGACACGCAACAAAAAGAAGACGGCGGATCGGATGCCGGGAACATCCGATCCGCCGTCTGGTTACGGGGCCGAGAGAGGTCAGGCGCTCGAGGGAGCTGCCTTCATCTCGCTCTCTGCGAACTCGGCGGAGTCCACAGCACTCTTCTCGCGAGCGATCTTGTAGATCAGTAGGCCGAAGAGACACTTGGCCAGAACGTCAGCCAGCGAGTAGCCGACCTGGCGCCACACGAAGGCATCCGCACCGTCGAGCCCGAACATCGGGAACATGTACGAGATCGGGTACACGCCCCAGGTAGCCAGCAGCAGCCAGCGCAGACCGGCGAGGTCCTTGCCGACCTGGTTCGGCTGGGTCTTGGCCGCCTTCGACAGCTCCACGAACAGCACGTAGAGGATGTAGATGAACGGGATGGTCGACAGGGCGCCCCAGATGGCCTTGGGGGCGATCTCGGCGGTTACCTCGCCGGGGTAGCCCAGGATGATCATCAGGGCGGAGGCGGGGATGAGCTTCCACAGCAGGGACGAGCGAACCGCGGCGGGCAGGGCCAGCACGGCGATGGTCTCGAACAGCAGCAGCGGAACGGTGAGCAGCCAGTCGACGTAGCGGTAGCCCTCGTTGAAGCCCTCACCGACCACGAGCTGGTACTCGGAGGCGATGCCGACGGTTCCGGCTCCGACTGCCTCATAGGCCTCGGAGAAGGAGTTGAAGATGCGGAAGTAGTGGTATGCGGCGATCAGGCAGACCATGGCCGAGACGACCACGGCGATGCGATAGCGGGGGAGCACCCGACCCATGGCCGCGAGCAGGAAGACCGTGGTGGCTCCCATCGCAGCAAGAGCCAGGGACAAAACGTTGTAGACAGCCTGAAACTGTCCGTTGGTGAGCATTTCTACGTTTGGCACGCGGTACCTCCATGACGGTGGGTCCGGCGGACCCGAGTCCGATGTTTGCCGACCCCGCGCGTTGGGGCCTTAGACCACAGCGTTCA
>JAQCBM010000392.1 GCA_027729865.1 Actinomycetota bacterium | reverse complement strand
GAATTTTTCGGCGTCTGTCCTAAAGAAATATGGGTTGAGCTATGACGATCTGAAGCTCGTCAACCCCGATCTGATCTTTTGCGCCGCCTCCGGCGTCGGTCGCACGGGGCCGTTCAAAGATGCCCTCGCCTACGGAACATTGCTGCAAGGATACAGCGGGCGCGCTGCGCTTGTCGGAACGATCAACCCTCAGATGCAGGCGATGGGAATCGTCCCCGCGTGGACGGACCCCGTAACGGCGTTCTGGGAAGTGATCGCGATCCTTTCTGCCCTGCACAACCGATCAAAGACCAGTCGGGGCGCTTTCATCGATCTGTCCATGCTGGAAAGCACGATTACCCTGCTCCCTGAATCGTTGTTGAGTTGCGCAACCGGCTCAAACTGGGAGGTGCCCACCGGCAACAATGAACCTGACCGTGCGCCGAGTGGCTGCTTTTCCTGTTCCGGCGAAGATCAATGGATCGCAATCTCTGTGGGGTCCAACGCCGAATGGAAAGCCTTGACCCGTGTCATGGAGCGAAGCGATCTGACCGACGACGAGCGTCTGAAGGACCCTGGCGGTCGGTTGGCCGCTAAAGATGAGCTGAATGGCCAATTGGCGGGATGGTTGGCGGACAAGGACGCCAAAGTTGTCGAAACATTGCTCACCGACGCCGGCGTTCCCGCCGCACGGTCCAGAAGCATAGCCGATGTGATGTCTCAATTGGATCAGGAAGACTCGCAGTTGTTCCCAGTTTTGAAAGACGGTAGTCGGGTGGCTGCACTGCCCTGGTGCGATGATGATGGGTGGGTCGGATCTTTCAACCCCACACCGTCACTGGGAGGAGACAACGAATATGTTCTTGGCGAAATTCTCGGCCTCGACAGAGGTCGAATTGCCGATTTGGTGGAAGAACGTGCTGTTTCATAGCATAGGTCAACAACAAGATGCCAAAACCGCTTCCCCCCTTGGCACCGTCGCGGCGCGAGCGTGAAATGGCACCTGTGAACGAGCAGTCTTCGACCGAGATCATCAAGCAGGCACTATTGACCCGGATCCTGAACGGTACTTTCGGCGTCGACGAACGCCTCAACGAGAATCAGATCGCCAATGAATTCAATGTCTCGCGTGGTCCGGTGCGGGAGGCGCTGCGATCTCTTGAGGAGGCCCGTCTTGTAACCTCGGTGCGCAACCGGGGCGTGTTCGTCAGAAAGGTCGATATCGAAGAAGCCCTTCACCTCTACGATGTACGTGCGGGGCTGGCTTACGTCGCAGGCGGACTCCTGGCGCAGCGGGCCACGGCCGAGCAGATCATCAAGCTCTTCGCCTATTTCGAGTCGATGGAGCGTGAGCGTGAACAGCACAACTCCGAGGCCTATTTCAAGATCAACGAGAAATTCCACCGCGACCTAATGCGTTTCGCAGGCAATCCCCGTCTCATCGAACTCTCCGAGGGCATCGACCGCGAGCTCAGAGTGTTCTTGCGTTACGGCGTGGCGGGGATGTCCCAACTCCGAACCTCGAACGAGCAACACAAGGCGCTGGTCGAGTGTATCGCCGAGGGCGACGAAAACGGTGCTTCGGAGGCTTTCTATACCCACGTCGCCACCGGGAAGCTCAGAGCCCTCGATAGCCTCGTTGCTAAGTCAGGAGATTCGCATGCCGATAGTTGAGAACACCACCAAGCGGAAACTGCAAAACGGCGAACTGGCGCTCGGCATCGGCGTGCGGCAGTCCCGCACCGCAGACCACGCGTTCCTGTGCAAGACCTGCGGATTCGACTGGCTGTTCATTGACCTTGAGCATACGTCACTCAGCCTTGAGCAGACCTCGAACATGTGCGTGGCCGCGATGGCCGCCGGCATCACCCCGTTCGTTCGGGTCGCCTCGCAGGCACATCACCACGCTACCCGGCTTCTCGATGTAGGTGCCCTCGGCATCATCGTTCCCGATGTCGACACAGCGGAACAGGCGGCAGCAGTCGTGAGCAACTGCCGGTTTCCGCCGTTGGGCAGGCGCTCAATTCCGAGCGGCATTCCGCAGCTTTTGTTCGAGCCAATGCCGGCCCGGCAGATGATGGAATGCATCAACCGCGAAGTCCTGATCTTCGTCATGCTCGAGTCCCCGGCCGCCATAGAAAACGCCGACATGATTGCGGCGACTGACGGCATCGACGGAGTCATAATCGGCAGCAACGACCTTGCGGCGCGAATTGGCACACCAGGAGAATTCGACTCACCACCGATGCAGAACGCATTCACCGCGATGCTCGAAGCCACCCGTCGCCATGGGAAGTTTAGCGGCTTCGCCGGCATCCCCGATGAACGCATTCAGAGCGAGTATATCAACCAGGGAGCTCGCTTCGTGCAGTGCGGCTCTGACATCGGCTTCATGCAGAGCGCGGCTACGACGCGGGTCGCCCATCTTCGCAATGGATTTGCCCCGGGTTAGTGGAGAGGATTTCGCTCGGTGGTAGCCTTTTCGGCCTCTGTGAATCCTGGAAGCAAAGTGGGCGGCGGAACTGGTCGGTTGGTCGGTTGGTCTGACCGTCGCGAAGAAAATGCCCGCACATTGAGCCCCGATGCCGCCCGGAACCCGACTACCCGTGACCGACACATTGCCACCATAGAAGCGCATGGCC
>JAQCBM010000391.1 GCA_027729865.1 Actinomycetota bacterium | reverse complement strand
GCATCGGGCGCCTTGCGCAAAGCCGAGCGGGGAGTTGAATCAAACGATGCACTCATCGCAAACCTCCAGGGACGAGTTGGTCGAGAAGGGAGTCGAATAGGCCAGCCAGCTCCCGGCCGGCCGGTGAGTCCCAGGCATGGATTGGCATACCCGCACTTTCTGCTTGAGCTATTGCGTTGCGTTCGGGAATTTCGATGTCGCTGACCTGCCGATCGAAAGCATCGCGCAATTCGGCAACCCGATTGCGGTGTTCAGCAACGGTGCCGCGCACGCGGTTGAGCACGATGGTGGGGGATGCGAGTGCGCGATTGCTTCCAGCGCGGACCAAATCGATGGCCTCGACGGCTTGTTGCGCTCCGCGTAATGAGAAGTAGGCGGGTTCGGTGACCACGAGCGCGCGGGATGCCGCATGGAGTGCGTTTCGACTCATCTCACCGAGTGATGGGGGGCAGTCGATGACTACCAGGTCATAGCGGTGACTGATGCCACCGAGGACGGTGCGAAGTCTTTGCTCCGACCCAGGTGCCGCTTCGGTAACTCGGTGTTCGAGCGCCGCTTCCGAGGGCAGCACGTCGGTCTCGCGACCCCACGGGGAAGGAACGATCGCCTCGGCCGCGATTC
Source organism: Actinomycetota bacterium (assembly GCA_027729865.1). Taxonomy (GTDB): domain Bacteria; phylum Actinomycetota; class Actinomycetes; order S36-B12; family S36-B12; genus S36-B12. Next base: position 2,001 of record JAQCBM010000391.1, on the reverse strand, counting down.
CGGGGCGCCCATCCGCGAGGGCGTCTCCCACGGTCAACGCTGGGTCGAGGATTCCCACTCCCATAGATGCGTTTGCCTGCGGATCGAGGTCCACCACGAGGGTCCGCCAATGCCGGTTCCAGGCAGCACTCGCTAATCCCAGGGCGACGGTGGTCTTGCCCACGCCGCCCTTCATCGAGAGCACGGCCACAGTTGGCATGGGCCGCACCTTACGTTGGTGAGTTGAACTGGCGGCTAGTTGCCGACGGGTGCTAACCCTTCTTTATGGCCGAGTAGTCGGCCAATGCCGCCTCGCGCTCGAGCTTGTGATCCACGATCGGTTCGGGGTAGCCGTGGTCGTAGCCACCGAGGGTGGCCCATGGTTCGTGCACGCTCTTGCCGGGTAAGTGGCGAAGTTCGGGGATGTACTTGCGTACGTAATCGCCATTCGGGTCGAACTTCAGACCTTGTGATACCGGATTGAAGATCCGATAGAAGGGAGCCGCATCGGTTCCACAGCCGGCGGTCCACTGCCACCCGTGGGTGTTACTTGCGATGTCGCCATCGCGCAGCCAGTGCATGAACTCTGCTGCCCCGCGTTGCCAGCGTTGATGCAGATCCTTGATCAAGAAGCTCGCGACCACCATCCGTACCCGGTTGTGTACCCAGCCTTCAGCGCGCAGTTGGCGCATACCAGCATCGACGAAAGGAAACCCGGTGCGTCCCTGCGCCCAGGCGGCGAAGAGTTCGTCGTCGTCGTTCCAACGCATCGATGTGTCGAAACGCGCATCGAGGGATGAGTGCACTGAGTCGGGTCGTTGATGCATCACATCCGCGTAGAAGTCACGCCAGCAAATTTCGCGACGAAAGCCGTCGTCGCGGTCAGAGAGGTCGGCAAGGAGTGAACGCGGATGGATCTCGCCGTACTTCAGGTGGTGGCTGAGCACACTCGTGCCGTCGAGATCGGGACGGTTTCTATTTTCGTCGTAATCGGCAAGAAGAGTCGAGCGGAAATACTCCCAGCGATCCCACGCTGCTTTCTCACCTGCCGGTGGCAGCGCGGGAAGTTCAGTATTTGTCGGAGCAACGTCGGGGCGCCCCTGGCACTCAATCGGCATCCACCAGTCAACGTCACTCGGCAACTCATCTGCCGGTGCGCGCCAGCCATGCACCAACCATGCGCGATAGAAGGGCGTGAACACGCGATAGGCGGTGCCATCACCTTTCGTCACGCGACCTGGGGCTACTGCGTAGGGCGAACCAGTGCGTACCAATGGAACGTCGAGCGCGTCTTCTACCTGTTGATCGCGCTGGGCGCCGTAAGGGCCGTAGTCGGCGGCGATATGCACACTGGTGGCACCGCTCGCTTTCACCACCTCGGAGAGGACCGTGCGCGGATCACCGTGTCGGATCAGCAGGTTTCGATCGATCGACGCGCCAAGGGCGTTGAGCGATTCGACGAGATAGGTCTGCCGGATCGGGCCTGCCGGCTCCCACAGGGTCGGATCCACCACGAATAAAGGGACCACGCGACCGTCGCCGTCGGCGCGGGCTGCTTCGACCGCGGCCAGTAAAGCTGGGTTGTCAGCAAGGCGCAGGTCGCGCCGGAACCACATGATGGAAGGCACGGGATCACGCTAGAGGGTTGCGCTTTCATCGGCAGCCCGAAGTGTGGCCTACGGTGAGAGCCGTGGACTCCGCGCTGTTGACAACGAGCATCACCTCGGTGCCGGTGCTCGCCTTCGCGATTGGAGTTTTCGGGGCTCTTGTGAAGTCCGATCTTCGACTTCCGGAAGCTATCTATCAGGCCACCTCCATTTATTTGCTGCTGGCGATCGGTTTGAAGGGTGGCGTTGCGCTGCGCGAATCGGATGTGGCGGCGGTCGCGGGACCTGCTGCCATGACCGTTGCACTCGGTGTACTTATTCCGGTGCTCGCTTTCGTTGCTCTGAGGTTCCTCACTCGCCTGGACACCGTGGACCGAGGCGCAATGGCTGCCCACTATGGATCAACCTCGTTGGT
>JAQCBM010000390.1 GCA_027729865.1 Actinomycetota bacterium | reverse complement strand
TAGCTACGTGGTGATTACGCCCAGAGGTGCGAGGAGTTCTTGAATTTGTGCGGTGCGCATCATGGTGAGCGCAACAAGGATCAAGAAAACTCCACCAACACCCGCGACCTGAATAGCGGTCCTTCCACGTTTAGGCGCGTGCACAAGGATCGCAGCTACGGCAGCGCCCACTACGAGACCGCCCAGGTGCGCGCGCCAATCGATGCCGGGTGCGATAAATCCGATCACCACGTTGATGCCGAGCAGAATCAAAACTTGCGTGACGTCATAGCGGAGCCGTCGCCCCGCCACCACGAGTGCGCCCATCAGGCCGAAGATCGCACCGCTCGCGCCAACGGACACGGTGCGGATATCGGAGAAGTAGTACGACGCCACCGCGCCGCCCAGTGCAGCCGCGAGATACAGCGCGATGAACCGGCCGTGCCCAAGGATCCGCTCGAGTGTGGGACCGAGCGCGAACAGCACGTACATGTTGAAGGCGATGTGCAGGAACGATCCGTGCAGGAATGCGCTCGTCAGAAGTCGGTACCACTCACCGCCAGCCGCGATACCCACCGGCCACATGCCGAACTCGCCGGCAACAGCGTTGATACCCGCGGAGTATTGGATCGCGAACACGATCACGTTGATCACGATGAGCGTGTACGTGACGTAGGGCTTGAGGATCGCGGTGGCACCAGCAACCGTGACGGGCTGCGCGGGTTGTTCCGTGCGAACGCAGTCCGGGCATCGGTATCCCACGGGCGCAGCGATCATGCACTGCGGACAGATCGGATTATTGCAGCGCGAGCATCGAATCCAAGTCTCAGTGTCCGGGTGCCGATAGCAGCGCGGTGCTTGCGGAGCTGGAGGTTCCGTCGAGCCGAACGGAGGTTGTTCGGTCATGGAGTACCGGTCATGCGCAGTTGGTCAAGAGTTCAGTCACGAGAGATAGTGATTGACTCGATCACCACGTCCTGCTTGGGGCGATCCTGCGCACCTGTCTCGACAGCTGCAATCGCATCGACTACATCGCGTGAAGGCTGATCGGCAACCTCACCGAAGATGGTGTGCTTGAAGTTCAGCCACGTGGTCGGAGCGACCGTGATGAAGAACTGCGAGCCGTTGGTGTTCGGTCCGGCGTTGGCCATCGCGAGCAGGTAGGGCTTGTCGAAGGTGAGCTCGGGATGCGCCTCGTCGTCGAAGCGGTAGCCCGGACCGCCGGTGCCGGTACCGAGCGGATCGCCGCCTTGGATCATGAAGCCGGGGATCACGCGGTGGAAGATCGTGCCGTTGTACAGCGGTGCGGTGGACTTGGCGTTGACTTTCGGATCGGTCCACTCCTGGGTGCCCTCGGCCAGCCCGGTGAAATTGCGCACCGTTTTGGGTGCCTGGTCCGGGAACAGGTTCACGTTGATGTCGCCGAGATTGGTCTTGATCGTCGCTGTCATCGTCATGCAGGCGAGTCTTTCATGCGTCCGTCACAACTCACGTGCCGGGAGTGAAGTGTCAAGGACAGGGATGCCGGCGGCTTCACTGGCACTCACCAGTTCCGTGTCATCAGATAGGAGCGCATCTACCCCGATACGGAGCGCGGTCGCCAGGTGAAGGGCATCAAGGCTGCCCAGACGACCTCCAGGGAGCTGACCAGCCACGCGGAAGTCGGAACTTGTATGCGCCACAAGGTTGAGGGCTTCAATGATGCCCTGAACCTTCTGGGCCTCAATGCCGAAGCGAATTGCCACCCGGTTCAGTTCCGTTGCCAGGAGTTCGCCAGCCACGAGCAGGTGGCCATCATCAGTCCACTCCTCGAGATAGTCCGTTATCTCTTGCGACTTCTGCTCCCGCTTCAACAGGGCCACTGCGCAGGAAGTGTCGAGGTAGGCGATCATCGATCACCCCGCAAGGCGAGGAGAGCTTCGAGAGCTGTCTCATCGGTATCGACCTCGACGGGAACGATGTCACGGAACCGGGCGCCGGGCTTGGCTCGACGCACCGTGAAACCGGCGAAGGGGTCCGCAGTGATGGGTCGGATCTCCGCGACCGGCTGCCCGTTGTTGGTGATCACATAGACCGCGCCTGCCTGCACCTCACGAAGGATGCGCCCGCTCTCGTTCCTCAGATCACGATGACTGATTGTTTCGGGGCTCATACCTGCAACCGTAGCACGCTGTAGCACAACTCACAATGGGTTCCCAAGGCTCCCGGTCCACGCTCATCGGCGCTGTAGGGCGCAGGCACCGACTTGCGCAGACGCTCATTCATCCGGGGGACGTGGGTTCTCAGGGCGTCGTCGTAATTCTTACGGGGCGAAACCGAAAGTGGAGGCTAGGGGACTCGAACCCCTGACTTCTGCCTTGCAAAGGCAGCGCTCTACCAGCTGAGCTAAGCCCCCGGTGCCGGGAGCAAGCCCGGAGTAACGGGTGGGAGGTCAGCGCAGATCGGGCTCTGCGGTGGCCTCAGTCCACAGATCATCCTCGGCCTTGGAGGCCGCGATCTGCCGGTACACGAGGTAGCCGATACCGGCCAGGGCGATGAGCAGCAATAGTTTCTTCATGTGGGCCTAGATGGACTTGAACCATCGACCTCTTCCTTATCAGGGAAGCGCTCTAACCGAGCTGAGCTATAGGCCCTAGCGAAACA
>JAQCBM010000389.1 GCA_027729865.1 Actinomycetota bacterium | reverse complement strand
TTCGCTATCGGTGCCTCCGTTGTGGTCATCCCCTACGCCCTCTTCAGTGGCATGACCGCTTTCGTTCTGGCAATCGTCTTGGCGCTCGCCGGAATGATCCTTGTCGGCGGAACCGTCGGACGGATTTCCGGACGCGGGATCCTCTTCAGTGCCGGACGCCAAGTCATGTGGGGCGTCGGTGCCGCAGCCGTCACGTACGCCGTCGGCAGTCTCGTCGGCGTGAACGTCTAACTGGGCCGCGCGCACACAGTGACCGCGCCCGCAGGTTCGCGCTTCGCTGCTCGCTTGACCGCAGCAGCAGGAGGCCTGTCAACCGACGCAACTAGGCGGATGGAAGCCACCTATCCCTGGTATCGGGAGCTCACGGCGGACGAGCGCGCCTGGGTAGGACTAGTCGCTCAAGCCGGTATCTCGGCTTTCGTGGACTGGGTGGCCGACCAACGATCAGCGCCGCAACTCACCGCCGACGTCTTCGGATCGGCGCCGCGCGAATTGGCGCGCATCATCTCCCTCGAGCAGACCGTGGCGCTGGTGCGCACCACGATCGAAGTGGTCGAAGCAGCCATCGATGAATTGATCGATGAACCCGAACGTTCAGCAGCTCGGGAAGCGACCTTGCGGTATTCGCGCGAGATCGCTTTCTCCGCCGCTGAGGTCTACGCACGTGCAGCCGAAGCGCGTGGCGCATGGGATGCACGGCTAGAAGCACTCGTGGTCGATTCGATTCTGCGCGATGAACTCGATCCGTCGCTGAGTTCCCGCATCTCCGCCCTCGGCTGGTCAGAAGCCGCACCCATCGCAGTGGTCGCGGGATATGCACCCGTGTCCGATGTGGAGGGTTCGCTGGACGTACTCCGCCGAGCAGCGCGCAACCATGATCTGATGTTGCTCACCGGCATGCACGGTGATTACCTCATCGCACTGATCGGTCACTGTTCCAGCGATGAGGAAGCAACGAAGGCTGCGCGCTTGATCGCTCCGCATTTCGGCCCTGGCCCAGTGGTGATCGGCGACCGCGCACTTGAGTTCGACGAGGTCGGAGCCTCGGCTCGGACAGCAACAACCACCGTTCGAGCTGCGGCCGGCTGGCCGGGTGCTCCGCGCCCAGTGCCCACCGGGGACCTACTCCCCGAACGCGCCCTGGCCGGTGACGCTCAAGCCAAGGCCGAACTGCTCGAGGTGGCCTACCTACCGCTCATGGCTGAACCCCACCTGATGGCGACCGCTGCTGCATTCCTCGAGCGCACCCCCAGCCTCGAGGCAACAGCCCGGGAACTGTTCGTGCACCCCAACACCGTGCGCTATCGACTCGGTCGGATCGCCGAGACCACCGGCTTCACCCCCACCGAGCCCCGCGGGGCGCTCGCGCTGCGAATCGCGCTGATTCTGGGGCGAACACACGATCCCACATTGGATTTGTAGGATTCCTCCAAATTAAGAGCAGGTATTTTGGCCGCATGCCCCAAGGGTGTTTGTAGCCATCCACGGAAGGCTATGCGCGTGCTGGTAGTCGTTGCGCCCGGACAGGGTGCCCAATCCCCCGGTTTCCTCATCCCCTGGCTCGACGTCCCCGGCGTCCGCGAGCGCCTGGAGTGGCTCTCAGTGGTCAGCGGTATCGACCTCGTCGAGCACGGCACCGTGTCCGATGCCGACACCATCCGTGACACCGCCGTGGCCCAGCCCCTCATCGTGGGTGCCGGCCTGGTCACCCTGCTCAGCTTGTTCCCGCACCCGTCCGTGGCGTACGCATCCATCGGCGCAGGCGCCGGGCACTCGGTCGGTGAGATCACCGCAGCGGTGGGAGCCGGTGTGCTGTCTGCCGAACAGGCGATGATTTTCGTCCGCGAACGCGGTCGAGAGATGGCACACGCGTCGGCCACCATCGCAACCGGAATGTCCGCGGTACTCGGCGGCGATCCCGATCAGATCGTTGCGCGTTGCGAAGAACTTGGACTGACTCCCGCGAACATAAACGGAGCCGGGCAGATCGTCATTGCCGGAACCATGGACCAACTTGCCGCGTTCGCCGACAACCCACCCGAGGGGTGCCGCGTGCGTCCGCTCGAAGTGGCCGGTGCCTTCCATACCGATCACATGGCGCCGGCCGTGGGGCGACTCGGCCGATTGAGCAACGCGATCACCACCCACGATCCGCGAATTCGCCTGATCTCTAATGCCGACGGCGGCATCGTTCACGACGGTCGCGATGTCCTACGCAGGCTGGTGAACCAGGTGAGCAACCCGGTGCGCTGGGACCTATGCATGCAAACGATGGCGGACCTCGGGGTAACCGCCATCATTGAGATTCCACCGGCAGGAACGCTCACCGGCTTGGCAAAGCGCGCTCTCCCCGGCATTCAGACTCTCGCGGTCAAGACTCCCGACGACCTCGACGCAGCGTGGGCGCTGATCAAGGAACACGGGACCATCTCGCACCTTGATTCCAACCCCACCTGGCGGATGCTCGTCGCACCGGGCAAGGGCATCTTCCGTCGGGCAGTGGATGCCCACCCAGGCGACAACCTTGAAGAATCCACCATCGTCGGTAGCGTCGAGACGCTCCGTGGAGCAACACCGATCAATGCCCCGCACGGCGGTGTGGTTGTGGAGTGGCTGGTTGAGGA
>JAQCBM010000388.1 GCA_027729865.1 Actinomycetota bacterium | reverse complement strand
GTTCGGGCCACGATTACCGGGCCGATCTAGGGGCGGTGGTCACCGCGGCCTTCGGGCTGGCCCTCGCGGAGGGGAACCCCACCCACGGCTGGCAGGCCCGCTTAGAGGAGCGTCTCCGAGAAATCGAGGTGCGCCGGGCGCGCCTGGTGGAAGGCGTGCCTGGCGGCTAGATCCGGGTGACGGCGTAGTCTGGGCCCGCACTACTACATGAAAGCGCCCGCCTGAAGTACTTCCCCGACGGAAAGGCCCGTGATGCCCGCCAGTACCTCGTTCGTCGGCCGTGACATGGCCGTCGACCTAGGCACGGCCAATACGTTGGTCTACGTCCGAGGTCGCGGCATCGTTTTGAACGAGCCGTCCGTGGTTGCCATCAACAACAACTCCGGCGGCATCCTCGCGGTGGGATCGGAAGCCAAGCGGATGATCGGGCGCACGCCCGGAAGCATCGTGGCCATTCGTCCGCTCAAGGACGGCGTGATCGCAGACTTCGACACCACCGAACGGATGCTTCGTTACTTCATTCAAAAGGTGCACCGCCGTCGTCACCTCGCCAAGCCCCGACTGATCATCTGCGTGCCCTCGGGTATCACCGGTGTGGAGCAGCGCGCGGTGAAAGACGCTGGTTACGCAGCCGGTGCGCGCAAGGTTTTCATCATCGAAGAGCCGATGGCTGCGGCGATCGGTGCGGGCTTACCGGTCCACGAACCAACCGGCAACATGGTGGTGGACATCGGTGGTGGAACGTCCGAGGTCGCCGTCATTTCACTCGGTGGCATCGTCACGAGTTTGTCGGTGCGCGTGGGCGGCGATGAACTCGACAACTCGATCATCCAGTACGTGAAGAAGGAATACTCGCTGATGCTCGGTGAGCGGACCGCGGAGGAAATCAAGGTCTCCATCGGTTCGGCGTTCCCCATCCCAGACGAACCGCACGCAGAGATCCGGGGTCGCGACTTGGTCACCGGCCTGCCGCGCACCATCGTGGTCTCCGCGGAGGAGATCCGACGCGCGATGGACGAGCCGGTCAACGCGATCGTCGATGCGGTCAAGGCCACCCTCGACCGAACCCCGCCGGAATTGTCCGGCGACATCATGGATCGTGGCATCGTGCTCACCGGAGGTGGTGCCTTGCTGCGCGGGCTGGACGAGCGGCTGCGCCACGAGACCGGCATGCCGATCATCGTTGCCGAGCGTCCGTTGGATTGCGTTGCCCTGGGATCGGGCAAGTGCGTCGAGGAATTCGAGGCCCTGCAGCAGGTGTTGGTCTCCGAACCGCGCCGCTAACTTCACTCCATGCTCTCTCGCCGTACGCGTATCGCCCTGGCGGTACTCGTGGTGGCCTCGCTCACGTTCGTCATCTTGGATTTGCGTGGCGGTGATGGACCGCTCTCCAGCGCACGCTCAGCCGTCTCTGCCGTAACCGGTGTGCTGCAAAAGGGAGCGGCGACGGTCTTTTCTCCCGTCACCTCAGCTGGCGATTGGTGGTCCACCTGGCGCAATCAGGCCAGTCAGATCGAAGAACTTCGGGCGGAAAACTCCGAACTGCGAACGCTGGTGCGCGAATCGCAGAACGATCGAGCTCGCGCGGATGAACTCGACGCACTGCTGCGGGTGGCAACCGTCGGTCGGTATCGCGTTGTTCCCGCGGAAGTGATCGCGGTGGGTCCGGCGCAGGACTATGCGTGGACCGTCACGATCGATGCGGGTTCACTCGATGGCATCGAACGCGACATGAGCGTCATCAATGGCGACGGTCTCGTCGGTCGCATCATCAAGGTCAACCAAACGAACTCGACGGTGTTGTTGCTCGTGGATGCGTCGTCGTCGGTGGGTGGACGCGTAGCGACAACGGAAGAGATCGGCATCGTCTCGGGAACCGGTCGGCAAGATTCTCTCGACTTCCAACTGCTCGATCCGCTGGCTGAATTGGTGATCGGTGACGCGCTCGTGACCTTCGGTTCGCGCGATGGTCGACCGTACGTGCCGGGTGTGCCGATCGGCGAGGTGGTGGACATCACCGGAACCGCCGGGCAATTGACCCGCATCGCCACCATCCGACCGTTCGCAAACGTCTCGCGGTTGAGTGTTGTGGGAGTGGTGGTGCGTCCACCGCGTGAGGATCCGCGCGATTCGGTACTCCCACCACGGCAAGAAGAACAAGCGACAGTCGAGCAACCGGAAGAGCAGCAGCCCGAGGAAGAGCAACCGATTGACGAAACAGCCGAAGCGCCCGTTGATGACGGCGCCACAACTCAGACCGATTTGCAGAGCGACCCTCAGGTAGACGAGTGATGCTCGGATGATCGTTCGCCAGGGGATCGTCATCGGTGGAGTGATCTTCCTTGCGTTCCTCATCCAAGTCACATTGCTCAGTCGGCTGGGCTTGCCGGGTGCCACCCCCGATCTGCTCGTGGTCTCGGTCGTGGCCATCGCGTTGGCGATGGGTCCGATCCAAGGTGCCTTCGCGGGATTCCTCGCCGGCGCGATCATCGACGTTTCCCCGCCCGCGGACACCGTGGTGGGTGTCAACTCAATCGTGTATCTGGCCATCGGATTCGTGGCGGGCTACGTCATCGATACTCGCGATCGAACGGTGCCGGGCATGATCGCGATCGCCGCAATCGGCTGCGCCGCA
>JAQCBM010000018.1 GCA_027729865.1 Actinomycetota bacterium | reverse complement strand
GAGGACATCGGACCGGGGGACCGGTTCATCGCCGAGCAGATCGCCAAGACCAAGGCGATCAAGTTCGCGATCATCACCAAGTCAGACACGGCAACACCCGAGCGGATCGGTGAGCAACTTCTCCAAGCCCAAGCGCTCGCCGAGCAACTTGGCTTTGAGTTCGCCGAAATCATCCCGGTCTCGGCCAAGAACGCCACCAACATCTCCACTCTCACCGATCTACTCATCGAGGCACTGCCCGAGGGCCCGAGTCTGTTCCCCGAAGACGAGATCACCGACGAGCCGATCGACATCACCATCGCCGAATACATCCGCGAAGCAGCACTGAAAGAAGCCCGCGAGGAACTTCCGCACAGCATCGCCGTGGTGGTCGAGGAGATCGTGCCCCGCGAAGACCGCCCCGAGGGCAAGCCCCTCACCGACGTCCGCGCGGACATCTACGTGGAGCGCGACAGCCAAAAGGCCATCGTGATCGGCAAGAAGGGCTCACGCCTGAAGGAGATAGGCGCCACCTCCCGCCCACACATCGAAGCCCTGCTCGGCACCCCGGTCTTCCTCGACCTGCACGTCAAGTTGGCCAAGGACTGGCAAAAGGACCCCAAGCAGCTGCGCCGCCTGGGCTTTTGAGCACGCTTTCTAGCCGCGATGGGAATACTCGAACAGTTGCTCGCTCGGGCCCAACCGGCGCAGTTCCAACAATTTGGCCTGAGCATCGGCGACGGTGGGCATTTCGCCCTCGTCCACGAACCAGCACACGGTCATCGGTTCGATCGCCCGGTGAAACCACTCAGCACGCCGCTTCATCACCGCGCGGTGACCGGGGTCGTCGATCACGAAAGCACGCACAGCTGCTAGGTCCCTCCATACCGACATGTTCACGAGCATGGCGTCGTCGTTGAGCCCCTCGGCGGACAGGCGAACGCTTAACGAGCCATCGCCGTCATCACGCAGCCGCCAGATGAATCCATCGCTTGCTTCGGCTGCCGCGTTCACCTCGGCGATCCATGAGACGAAGCCAGCCATTTCGTCAGAAGACAGCGGGTACTTCGCAAGCGCCAGATTGAGTTGAGCGAGTGGCACTAGAACCTCTCGTCAAGATCGGGGTGGAGTTCGTATCGGCGCCCGTAGGTTTCGATTACCGCGATGATGATGGCAACGAGCGGAATGCCGATGATCGCTCCGATCGGGCCGAACAGGGCAGCGCCCACGAATACGGCAGCCAGTGCAACCCCGGAGTTGATATCCATCGTGGCGGTCGAGACCCGCGGGGTGAGGATGTAATTCTCGATCTGTTGGTAGATCGTCGCGAAGATCACGATCCACAGCACATCCCACGGATCATTGAAGGCCGCGAAGAGTGCGGGAACGATGATGCCGATGTAGGTGCCTACGGTGGGAATGAACTGACTGACGAAACCGGCGAATATGCCCATCGGTAACCAGTACGGCACGTCGATGATCCAGAAGAAGAACGCGTGGGCGGCTGATGAAATGACGGCCAGGGCGAGGCGGGAGATCACGAATCCGCCGGCCTTGCGTACCGAGATGTCCCACACGTCAATGAAGACGAGTTGGCGATCTTGCGGCAACCACGATGCGATGAATCGCTTGATCGATGGCGACGCGGCGGAGAAGTAGAAGCTGAAGACCAGGATCGTCACGAAGGAGAACAGCACTCCGAACACACTCGCGACCACACCGATGATGCCGCCTGCCAAAGAACCGGCGATGTCGGCAACCTGCTGGGTGGTCAAGCTCAAGTTCGTGGTTATGTCGGCGGGGTTGATGCCGGCGTCGAATGTTCCATTCAGCCATTCGACGATGTCCAGCACGAGGAACGGGAAACTCAAGACCAATGCCGCGGCCTGGTTGGCCAACGCGCCGCCGAACAAGAACAAGAACAGCGCGATCGCCGCGGTCACGCCCAGTGCCACGATCGTTGTTGCCAGCGCGCGTGGCATCCCGCGGCGCGCGAGGCCGGTCACCAACGGATCGAAGGAGATCGCCAAGAGCCAGGCGAGCAGGATGTTGAACAAGAATCCGGCCAACCGCATCGCGGTCCACTCGAATAACTGGAAGAGCAGGACCGCAACCAGGATGACAACGATGGTTCGCCGCAAGAAGCGCGGATCTAGAGCCACCATCTGGACTGAGCGGCGCGGCTCCGGCGCGGGGGAGTCTCCTGGCCGCACGTCCGGGGGGCTCGGATCCTCAGCCATGTCAAGCCTCCATCCAAGAGCACAATCAAGACCCCTGAGAGGCCTCTCGGGCGCGCCCACAACGCGCATCGCTGCCAGCCGGTGAGAATGTACCGTGCCGTTGTACCGCGATGAGGGAATTGTGCTGCGCACCCAGAAGCTGGGTGAAGCAGATCGCATCATCACCCTGCTGACCCGCGGCAACGGCCGAGTCAGGGCTGTCGCGCGTGGAGTGCGCAAGACATCGAGTCGCATCGGTGCGCGCCTGGAGCCGTTCAATCACGTGGACGTGCAGTTCTACGAGGGAAAGTCGCTGGACAACGTGACGCAGGTCGAAACGATCGATGCGATCGGCGGCAAACTCGCGGGCGATTACGCGAAGTGGACCGCCGGCACGGTCATGCTCGAAACCGCCGAGCGGCTCACTCCGGAGGAACGTGAACCCACCGTTCAGCACTACGCGCTGCTCGTTTCGGGTCTGCGGTCTATGGCCGCCAGTGAGCACGAACCCACACTGATCCTCGATGCCTATCTCTTGCGCAGCCTCGCGGTGGCCGGCTGGTCGCCTTCGTTCGACGACTGCGCCCGCTGCGGTGAACCCGGCCCGCACCGCGCCTTCAACATCCAAGCCGGCGGAATGATGTGCCCGGCCTGCCGACCCCCGGGTAGCGCGGCCCCCAGCCCGCTCACCGTCGCCCTGCTCGGCGCCCTGCTCTCGGGGGACTGGGAGACAGCCGACGAATCCGGCCACCGCGAACGCACCGAGGCGAGCGGTCTGGTGGCCGCCTTCCTCCAATGGCACCTGGAACGAGGACTGAGATCCCTGCCCCTGGTCGACCGCACCTGGCACACCCAAGCCCAGGGCCTGTAAGGATCGACCAATGGCCAAGCGCACCAACCAACCCCAGCGCACGCCCACGCCGCATCCCTCGGGTGCGAAGCCACCGAAGCTCCCAACCGAACTCATCCCGAAGCACGTCGCGATCGTGATGGACGGCAACGGTCGTTGGGCGAAAGAACGCGGCCTGCCGCGAACCAAGGGCCACGAAATGGGCGAAGCAAGTTTGCTTGATTGCGTGCACGGTGCAATCGAACTCGGCATCACGCATATCTCCGCGTACGCATTCAGCACCGAGAATTGGAAGCGCTCCCCGGATGAAGTGAAGTTCTTAATGGGCTTCAACCGCGACGTGATCAGGCGCCGCCGCGATGAGATGAACGAACTCGGCGTGCGCGTGCGCTGGGCGGGTCAACGCAAGCGGTTGTGGAAGTCGGTCATCGATGAACTCGAGACCGCTGAAGAACTCACCAAGAACAACACCACACTCACCCTCACGATGTGCGTCAACTACGGGGGCCGCGCCGAGATCGCCGAAGCTGTAAAGAAGATCGCGAAGCAAGCCCAAGAAAGGAAACTCGACCCGGACAAGATCGACGAACGCACAATCGCGAAGTACCTCGACGAACCCGACATGCCCGATGTCGATCTGTTCGTGCGCTCATCCGGTGAGCAGCGCACTTCGAATTTCCTGATTTGGCAGTCCGCCTACGCCGAGATGGTGTTCTTGGACACTCTCTGGCCGGACTTCGACCGCCGGCATCTGTGGCACGCCTGCGAGATCTACGCCTCACGGGACCGCCGGTACGGCGGAGCGATACCCAACCCACCGTAATTGACTGAGTAGGACCTCTCGCGCATCACGTGCGCGCTGTGCGCACGCCTTCGAGCGTGAAATACTAACCTCGTGACCGACAACGAGGACATCAAGGAACGCATGCGTCAGGCCCTTGAGGCCAAGAACAGTAGGTCGAAGTCGAGCACGCCTCATGGTTCGACTCCCAAAGAAGACACGAAGCACGAACATTCGGATCGTGAAGGCGGTAAGCGAGAATTCCGCCGCAAATCCGGTTAGCCCTCGATTTCCAAGAGGCTGGGCGAGGACGTCGTCAGCCCGCCTACTAGTTCGAGCAGTCCACGCACAGCCCAAAGATCTCCAGGGTGTGGCTGACGTCGGTGAAGCCGTGCTCGGCGGAAACCTTGTCCGCCCAGCGCTCCACAGCGGGGCCGTCCACTTCCACGGTCTTGCCGCAGGCGCGGCAGACCAGGTGATGGTGGTGGGTGTCGCTGCAGCTGCGGTAGACACTTTCGCCGTCTTCGCGGACGATCACGTCGACATCGCCGGACTCGGCGAGCGCGGTGAGGGTGCGATAGACCGTGGTCAGTCCCACGGTGTCGCCCTTGTGGCGTAGGTAGTCGTGGATCTCCTGCGTGGAGCGAAAATCGTCGAGTTCATCGAGTGCAGTCACGACCGCTGTGCGTTGTTTGGTGGAGCGCTGACCGATGGCGCTCTTGGCGTCCGTCTTGGATTCAGTGGCCATGGTCGTGTCCGTGTTGGTCGTGGGCGTTGTGGCTGATGTCGAAGCCGTGGTCGTGGTGCTCGGTGGGGAACAGCGGCGCGGCGTCGTCCTTCTCGTGCAGCGAGCCTAACCCGTAGGCGGTGGCGAGGTTGTCGGGTGTGAGGACCTGCGCAGGTGGCCCGGAGGCGACCACGTATCCGGAGGTGAGGATCACGTGGTCGGCGGCCTTGGCTTCCTCGAGATCGTGCGTGGTGAGGACAACCGAGCAGCCGCGGGTGGGTTCGTCGTGAATGATGCCGTCGATCGTCTTGGCTGAGTTGATGTCCAAGCCGGTGAGTGGTTCGTCGAGCAGCAGCATGGCGTGATCCTGGGTGATGCCTTGCGCAACGTAGACGCGCTGGCGCTGACCACCGGACAGTTCGGTCAGGTGCCGATCGGCGAGGTGCACGATGTCCAGGCGTTCCATGGCCTGCTGCACGCGCTTCTTGTCATCGGCGCTCGGGCGGCGCAGGAAACCTAGGGATGGGTAGCGGCCCATGCCTACGGCTTCGCGAACGGTGAGCGGCGTTCCCGCGGGGACCGTTGTGTATTGCAGGACGTACGCGATCTGCGACTGGCTGAGTTCAGGTGTTGCGCCGAGCACGCTGAGCGCACCACTGGAGATGGGCAACAGGTTGGCGATCGCGTGCAACAGGGTGGACTTACCCGATCCGTTCGGTCCGATGATCGCGGTGATCGCACCCTGGGGAATCGTGAAGTCGGAGTCCTTCAGCGCAACGCGATCCCCGCGGCTGATCACTACGTGCCTGCCCACCACTGCATCAGGCATGCGCCACCTCCTGCGGTGCGCGCCTGGGTGCCAAGCGGGTGATCGCCAGCACGATGAAGAACAGCACGATCGGCACGAGAGCCATGGTGGCTGAGCCGGCGGTGCCGAGGTGGTAACTCAGCGTGAGGCCCAGCCACACCGAGAACAACGCGATGACCGCTGCGTAGATCATCATCCGCGGAACCGTGCGGGCGATCAGGCTCGCAGTGGCGGGGGGTCCGACGAGGAGACCGAACACCAGAAGTGTGCCGACCGATTGGTAGCTGCCGATCACCGCGGCGGCGATGAGGACCAGCAGCGCAGCATGCGTGCGCTTGGGCCTCATGCCCCACAGTTCCGCCTTCTCGGCGTTAAAACTGAGCGCGAGGAGTGGTCGGTAGAGCGCAAGGGCGACAGCGATGACGATGATCGCCAAGATCGTCTGACCGTATAGGTCAGATGTGGTGACACCGAGGGCGTCGCCGAACAAGATGCTGGTGAGACTCCCGGAGTACGTGTCGAGCCGGGAGATGATCACCACGCCGAGCGCGAGCATGCCTACAAACAGCAAGCCGATCGAGGTGTCCTCGCTGAGGACCGTTTGTCGATTGACCGTCTCGATCGCGAAGACCATGACCGCTGCAGCCACGGCTGCGCCGAGCAATGGGTTGATGTCGAGCACCACTGCAGCCGCGATGCCCGGCACCACACCGTGGACGAAGGCATCCCCGAAGAAGCTCATGCCGCGCAGCACCAGCCAGGTGCCGACCACCGAAGTCATCAAGGCTGCGAGCGCGCCACCGAGCAGCGCCCGCTGCTGGAAGGCAAGGGCGAACGGCTCGGTGAACCACTCCACGGGCGTAAGTGTGACAGGGGTCGTTAGTGCGGGATTCAGGCGTTCAAGGCGTTTGAGATGAGTTCAGCATTGGTGCGCATCATCGAGATGTAGTTATCTGCACCGGAACCGGGCTCGCCCAGGCTGCCTACGAACAGCTGCACTACCTGCACATCTCCACCGACCTCGGCGGCCACGGCGTCGGACAGCGCGCTCGGGTCCGCTGTGTTAGCGAAGATCACCTGAACACCCTCGTCCTGCATGACCTTGACCAGTTCGGCGAGATCGGCACTGCTCGGCTCGGCGAGAGTGGTGCCGGCCGGGATGACCGTTCCTGCAATCTCATAGCCGTATGCGTCGGCTAGGTAGCCGAGGGCGTCGTGATCGGTGATCAGGATGCGCTGGTCCGCGGGCACGGATTCAAGCAACGCACGCACGTCTGCCTCAGCAGCGCGGATCCCGTCGGCGATCTGCGCACCGCAATCGGCGTAGGCCTGACCGTTCTCGACAGCAAGTTGGTCACCGATGAGCTGCGCCGCCGTTGCCATGCGGTTCATGTCGAACCAGAAGTGCGGGTCCTCACCGCCGTGACCGTGTTCATCTTCGGAGTGCTCGTCGTCGGAATGATCGTCTTCCTTGGCTTCGTCGTTATGTTCGTCGTCAGAGTGTTCGTCGTCGTGGTCGTCTTCTTTGGCTTCGTCAGAATGATCATCGTGCCCGCCGGCACCGAAGGGGATGGGATCCACCATGTCGGCGATCTCGATGACGATTGCGCCATCGGATGCGGCGTTCTCCAGGGCGTCGTCAAGGCCTGCCTCAAGACCGAGTCCGTTCGAGATGACAACCTGCGCGGTGACCATCTCGGCGACCTGCGCAGAGGAGGGCGCGAAGTCGTGCGGATCGGCACCGATCGGCATCAACGTGGTGGCGGTGGATTCGGGGTTGGCGCACGCCACGATCTGCGCTGCGACGTCGCCGAGCATCGTGGTGGTTGCAACGACCTGAACGGGGGAGGAGTCGGAGTCGCTACCGGACGCGACGGCTTCGGTTTCCTCGGCTGTCGATTCGGCCGTTTCCTCGGTGACCACCTCCGCTGTTTCTGTGTCAGTAGCGGCGTCGTCGCTAGAACACGCGGTGAGCGGAGCGGCGAAGGCGAGGGCAGCGGCAGGGATCAGGGCGAGTCGAGAAATACGCATAGAGGGATTATGCGCTTAATGGAAATGATTGTCAATATCAGAAACGACCGAGAGCCTTGAGGACCGCCAGACCTACGAGTGCAAAAACGACCACGAGGCGGATCATGCGGCGGCCCACGGGAAGGACAGGCCAGGCCAGCATCAACAGCCAGCCGAGGAACGTGCCGACGATGAGAAGAAAGAGCGCGCCCACGGGGGCCAGCGGGCCGGTGAGGGCAAGCCCCAGCAGTAGGCAACTGGCGATAAGAACCACGAGCAGCCACCGGGGCATCGCGAGGAGTCGGCTGAGAAAGGGGATGCTGGCTCGTTCGAGGTTGCCGCGGGGGGTGCCGGCCGGTGGGTTGCTGGGTCGTTGATTGTTCGGCTGCGGCGCCGGGCCCTTCACGCCCGGGGGCAACTGGCCCTTCTTCGGGCGCTTCTTTCCAGCCATTGCGGATCCTTCGGGGTGCATTAGCGTCGCTGGTGTGGACGCGACGGTTGGTGGGCCTGTGGATTCAAATCTCGTAGGTTTCGAGCCTAGTGCGATGGGTGAGGCCGTACCCGTGCTGGTGGTCTCGCGGTATCGGGTGGAAATCGACCGCGCTGCGTGGCTGGCGCAGATGCGCGCGGCGCTGGGGATCTTGGGCGAATCGGCAGGCTTCCTGCGTGGTCAGATCGCGCAAGCAACCGACGACGCCGACCTGATGGTCGTCTCGACTTCATGGGTGAACGTGGGCGCGTATCGCAAGGCGCTGAGCCGTTTCGAGGTCAAGGCGCAGGTGATCCCGCTGTTGTCCTTAGCTATCGATGAGCCGAGCGCGTTTGAATCCGTCGTTGTTCTTGATGAGGGTGGCGAGCAACTTTTTGCCAGCGGATTGGCCGCCGATCACGGTGATGTGGGCTTGGGTTCGGCTGCCGCGGCATCAGTTGCGTCGATAAGTGGTGTGGAGCGATGAAGTTCGCGAACTTGGCCGATGCGGGGGATCGACTTGCGCCGTTGCTGGCTGACCTGCCGCGCGAATCGCTGCTGATCGCGATCATGCCCAGCGGTATCGCGGTCGCCTGTCGTATCGCCAAGCAAACGCGGATGGATGTGGGAGCTGCGTTCCTCGATCACGACGACTCCGGCGTGCGCGTCACGGAGTTACCGCCGGTCGAGGGTCGAAGTGTGGTGATCGTGGACGACGGCATCGAGACCGGAACGGCAGTGCGGGCAGTGGTGCAAGCCGTGCGCGATGCAGGCGCGGCGAGGGTGATCGTGGCGATGCCGGTCGTGCCCAAAGAAGTGCAGGCATGGCTGGACCTGATGGTCGACCAGGTCATCGCGATCGACCGGCCGCTAGCGCGGCGCTCGCTGGCCTGGCATTACGAGGAGTTCGACCCCATCGACGACGAGATGGGTCGGTTCATCCTGGCGCGGCAGGCGTGGAAGCGCGGGTGGGTGACCGAGTGCGTGCCGAAGGCAGGGGAGTCGGGGGAATCGGGTGACGCCGGGGCAGTGGCCGGGAGTTCTGACTAGAAGTCTGAGCAGAATCGGCGTAGAGTCCGTTCATGACCATCAACGTCGGCATTTATGAGGCCCGCACCGATTTCTCGCGCCTGATCGCCCTAGTGGAGTCCGGGGAGGAAGACGTCATGGTGACCCGGCATGGCAAGCCGGTTGCCCACATCGTCGCGCCGGATGCGCATCTGCAGACACCTCGAGCGATGCTCGATGACGATGCGCGCAAGGAACAGAGGTGGCAGCGCTGGCAGGCAGGGCGAACGATCATGCGGGAGGCTTTCGGCGATCCGGATCCATCGCCGGAAGAAGTCCTTTCGTGGATTCGCGACAGCAGGGTCGACCTGTGAACGTGGTCTTGGACACCTCGTATGCAATCGAGGCGTACCTAGAAGCAAGTGGTGAGCGCCTGTATGCGCTGCGAAATGAAGAAGTACTTGCGCCAACCCTGTACGTCGATGAATGTCGCAACGCGGTGCTCAAGCGAATTCGAAGGGGCGCGGTTTCGCGAGAGGATGGGCTTCAGGCTTTGAACCAAGTGCTTTTCTTTCCCGATTCATTGCACTCCGCCTTGACCGACTCGGTGATGGAGATGGCCTTCGATCACGGCTTGAGCGCGTTCGATGCCACGTACGTTGCCCTCGCTATGGAGCGGGGTGATGCTGTCGCAACATTGGACAAACAAATGCAGCGGGCCGCTGAAGCCCTCGGGCTCGTGGTCTTCTCTTGAGGTGTGAGCATCATGGAAATCGAGCCGGTCACGCCGGACGATGAGGGCCGGGACGACGAACGCTTCTTCGCCGAGCGCTGGGAACGTTGGAAACGCGAGAAGCGAGAGTTAAACGCATTGCGTGGAGACGGCCCACGGTTGAGCACCGCCGAGATCATCCAAATGATTCGCGATGGTCGCGAGGAGCGACTGAATCAGATCTTGCAGGCAGTGGACGATCGTGATCACTTGCGGCGGCAGAGCCAGGAGGATCCGCAGTAGCAGCGTGCTCGTAGACTCAGCGTCAATCCGCCGACAGCCAGCCGGAGTGGAAGCGCGCAGGGCGCTTCGGAAAAGGAGCGTCTTGTGGCCGATCGTGTTGATGCCGTCGTAAATCTCTCCAAGCGACGCGGTTTCGTCTTTCCTTCTTCAGAAATCTACGGAGGCACCCGCTCGGCGTGGGATTACGGCCCCAATGGCGTGGAGCTCAAAGAGAACGTGCGCCGGCAGTGGTGGCAGCACATGGTCCGCGGCCGCGACGATGTGGTGGGCATCGACTCCTCGGTGATCTTGGCGCCGCAGGTGTGGGTGGCATCCGGTCACGTGGATGCGTTCGTGGATCCGCTTACCGAGTGCAAGCAGTGCCATAAGCGCTGGCGTGCCGATCAACTGATCGAGGCGTTCGCCGAGAAGCACGGGCACGAGCCGCCGGAGGGCTTGCTCGACGTGGTGTGCACCAACTGTGGAACCAAAGGCAATTTCACTGAGCCGCAGAACTTCAACGGCATGCTGCGCACGATGGTCGGTCCGGTCGAGGACGAGGGTGCGCTGCACTACCTGCGTCCGGAGACCGCCCAGGGCATCTTCGTGAACTACCTCAACGTGATGAACGCATCGCGCAAGAAGCCGCCGTTCGGTATCGGCCAAACCGGCAAGAGCTTCCGCAACGAGATCACCCCCGGCAACTTCATCTTCCGCACCCGGGAGTTCGAGCAGATGGAGATGGAGTTCTTCGTCAAGCCCGGCACCGATGAGGAATGGCACGAGTACTGGCTGAAGAACCGCTGGGACTGGTACGTGGACTTGGGAATGAACCCGGAGAACATGCGCTTCCTCGATCATCCTGCGGAAAAGCTCTCGCACTACTCCAAGCGCACCGTGGACATCGAGTATCGGTTCCGCTTCGCCGGTAGCGAGTGGGCCGAACTGGAAGGCGTTGCGAACCGGACGGACTACGACCTCAAGACGCACGCAGAGAAGTCCGGTGTGGACCTGTCCTACTTCGATCAGGAGATCGACGAGCGCTGGACACCGTATGTGATCGAGCCCGCGGCAGGTCTGACCCGCGCGGTGCTCGCGTTCATGCTGGATGCGTACGACGAAGACGAAGCACCGAACTCCAAGGGCGGCGTGGATAAGCGCACGGTGTTGCGCCTGGATCCGCGACTTGCTCCAGTGAAGGCTGCGGTGCTTCCACTGTCGCGCAACGCAGACCTTTCGCCGAAGGCCAAGGATGTTGCGGCAATGCTGCGCAAGCAGTGGAACGTGGAGTTCGACGATGCCGGTGCGATCGGACGGCGTTACCGCCGTCAGGATGAGATCGGAACGCCGTTCTGCATCACCGTGGACTTCGATTCCCTCGAAGATCAGGCCGTGACCGTGCGTGAGCGCGACTCGATGACGCAAGAGCGCATCGGGATCGACTCATTGATGTCGTGGTTGGGAGCCCGACTTCCCGCTTGCTAGTCCGGCCGATCAACCGGACACGGCGCGGTCACGGGGCACTCGCACACCGCGCACGTTGCATCGAGGTAGTAGCCCGCGATCTCGTAGTCCTCGAAGACGGCCTTGATGACGAAGACATTGCTGCCGCAATGCAGACACTCGTTGGTGGGGATGCCCCGCTGGTCGAGCAGGGCACCACCCACCGGATCCGGGCGCATGATCAGGCGCCGCTGACGGCACGCTTGAGTGATTGACCGGCGGAGACCTTCACGGCAGTCCGCGCGGGGATGTGCATTTTCTCGCCGGTAGCGGGATTGCGGCCTTCGCGGGCGCTGCGCTGAACTGCTTCGAAGGACAGGAATCCGGGGAGGGTTACTTTCTCTCCCTTGACCAAAGCCTCGGTCACCACGGACTGCAGTGCGGCGAGCGCCTGGTCCACAATCTGGGGGGTGAGCCCGCTGCGCTGAGCGGCGGCGGCGATGACGTCAGAGCGATTCATGGGCCTCCTTAATGAAAATGAATGTCATTAAGAGGAGGGTAGCACGTGGAGGGTGCCAGTCGAGGCCCTTGGGGTACTTGCAGGCGTGGCGGGGCTTAAGGTAATGAATTGCATTACGCTTAGTTCATGCCCGAGAGCGTGGACTGGTCCAGACGGGGCAAGTACATGTTTGAGCGGCACGGCGTAAGCGTGAGCATCGCCGACGATGTGCTGTCAGATCCCAACCGTGTCGTTATTGATCCGGACTACGCCAGCACATCAGGACGAAGCGTGCGAATCATCGGTTACTCGCTCATCGCCGGTGAGGTGATGACCTTGATCGTGCTGGAGCACGACGGTGTCACGCACGGGGTGAACGGTTGGCCATCCAATGAGAAAGACCGCAGGATCTATCAGGAGGCGATGGACAATGGGCAGGATTGACGAGATCTTGGAGCAAGAGGCGCTCGCCGCAGAAGCAGCAGAGGCAACTGCTGACGCGGGTGCATTGCTCCCTGCACGGACCAAGGTCACGCGCGGCGGATCGCGATCGAAGAACCTCCAGGTGCGTTTCCGTGACGATGAATTCGAGGAACTGTCGGCTTATGCGGCGGAGCAGGGGTTGCCCGTCTCGACGGTCGTTCGCTTGCTAGTGCTCAAGTCGATTTCACCGGCCGATGATTTGAAGTCAGCACTCGACCGACTGGAAACGGATGTGGCCGCGGTTCGACGTAAGGCTCTGAGTGGCTGATCGATCCGCTTCGGCTACCGACACTCGCAGCGGGCAGCTCTGCGGGACAGCCGGTTGGTGACATCACCGGCCTCGTCGATCGTGAGGTCTGCCTCGCCGTCGGAGATCACCGCGTAGGGCGCGGGGCCGGTCATGGCGCTGGTCACGAACGAGGCGGTCAGTCCGTTCACATCGACCACGGCACCGATATGGAACAGCGAGCGGGTTTCGTCAATGGCATCGCCACTTCCTGCGCGGATGACGAGCCGTGTGTCCGGAGCAGTTGCTAGTGACGAGACCGCCACCGCGATGTTGTCCCACTCGGCCGAACCGGCCGCGATGAGGGCTTGAGCTTTGTCCGCGCGCGCTGCCTTGAGGGTTGCGCGCGATGCTGCATCACCCACGATCACCGGAATGCGTTTGGCACGGGCGATCTGTAGGGATCGAGCATTCCCATTGACCTCGATGCCTAGCACGGCGATGCCGAGGGCTTGAAGTTCCTCGGCGAGCCGGAGCCCCACCTGACCCATGCCGACCACCACTACATGCCCGCTGCGCGGGGCAACGCGGCGGCCGATGAGAGATACGTGTCGGCCGGAAAGCAGGTAGTTCACCAGGCCAGCGGCGAACATCGCGGTGAAGGCGAGCACCGCCAGTGCGGCAAAGGTCGCCCAGATCAATACGAACGGCTCATCATCAGACAGCGCCGGAGCGGAAATCGTCGCTGTTGTTCGGGTGGCGTCGTACAGGGCTCGAATGAAGTGCGCGTGTTGCAAGCCGACGATCGTGTCGAGCGCAATGATCGTGATGAGTCCGAACACGCCGGTGAGCAAGACCTTGGTGCCGGCGTCGTACGCGCGTAGTTGACCGGTGAGCTTGCCGATGCGACCTGGTTTGCGGACAGCGTCGGGGACGTCGTAGTCCTCAACCCGCACGGAAATGTCGTGGCCATCGGGGGTCAAAGACACCCAGCGCTGCTCGTCTTGGGTGTCCTTGCGCCTGATGGCGGCGGTTCGTGGATCGATGGCAGCGGCAACCAGGCTCGGCACACTGATGGCGGCGGGGGAGAGGACCACAGATGACGGCACCGCGGTGCGCAGTTGCTCGCGTGCGGTGCGGTCGAACATCGCCACGAACAAACGTGCAGCGGGGCGGATGTGGTGCGCGGCGAGGCTGTAGCGCAGAGCCTTGATGTCGTCGTGCAACATGACGGCGATGCCGTCAACGTCCGAGGTGAGCGCAGCGCGCAGTTCAGCATCTGAGGGCTCATCTAGGTGCGTGGTGGTCAGGCCCGATGCGGTGAGCAGTCCGCAGACGCGACGGCCAACGGACGTCTGTCCGATGACCAGGATGCGACCGCTCACCTGCCAAGGCTAGGGGGAAGAGGCGCTTTCCTCTTCTTTCTTGGGCGGTTCGTACCCCTCGGACTCCACGCGTGCGGCGTTCTTGGGCAAGATGAAGGAGGTCAGTAGTCCGAGGAAGACCAGTGCGCCGGCTACCCACGCCACAGTCTTGATGGCGTTGGCGAAACCTTGCGAGGCGCCTTCGACGAGAACTTCACCGTCGGGTTGCTGGGCCAATGCAGGAATCGCCTGCCCGGCCGACCCGGCCACGGCGGCACTGATCTGCTCGGCCTGCTGGGTGGGAACGCCTCGGTCTTCCAGTTCGGTGGCGGTGGTGCCCAGTCCGATGATCAAGGTGGTGCCGATGATCGCGGTGCCGATAGCGGCACCTACCTGGCGCGACGTTGACTGCACCGCACTCGCCGAACCGGATTCGGACACGGGAACCTCGGACAAGATCACTCCGGTCAATTGCGCGGTTGCGAAGCCGACGCCCATGCCGTAGATGAACAACCACGGAGCCATCTGCCAACCGGTGATGGAAGTGGACAACATGATGCCCAGGCCGAGGATGCCGATCACCTCGAGCAGCATTCCTAGTTGCAGGACGCGCACCGGTCCGAAGCGTTGCGATAGTCCAGCACCTGCGCCCGATGCGACGAACGATCCCAGCGCGAGCGCTAGCAAAATCACGCCGGTTTGCAGGGCGTCGTACCCGCGGGTTGCCTGCAAGAACAGCGGGATCGCGAACAGAAGACCGAATTCACCCAGACTCACGATCACCGCAACTGCGTTGCCGGCACCGAAGGAACGGATCTTGAACAGTTTGAGATCCAAGATCACGATCTTGCCGGCCTTGGAGCGCGCGTTCTCCACGAACAGCATTGCGATGAGCGCGATGATGCCGAGGATGCCAACGACGGGCACGATCGAGATAGCTTGCGATGGCCACTCCCATCCCGCGGCGCTGAACTGGTTGGTGGGTGTCCACCAGCCGTAACGCTGGCCTTC
>JAQCBM010000387.1 GCA_027729865.1 Actinomycetota bacterium | reverse complement strand
GCTGATGCCGCTTGGTCCGCGGACGACCTTCTTGGGGCTTGCCTCCGGGCAGGGAGGTGGTCTGGATGCTCATTGGGTGGAAGCGGTGACGCCGTTGGCCGTCTACATAGGAAAGGCGCAATCCTGCGGAATTGTGCGATCCGATCAGCCAGCGCGTTGGTTGGTGGCGTCTTACGTCGGGCTGTTGTTCGCGGCGTGGGATGAAATTTCCGAAGGTGAGTTGGGCCAAGCGCAGGCGTCACGATTGGTTATCGAAACCTGGCTGTCCGGCGCGTCGCGGTAAGAGGCAACGGGTATCCCGACGTAGCGTTGTACGGCTAGTCCAATCCATCCAACGTTCTTCCCTGGGAGTTCACATGCGCCGTTCACTTGCCCTTGCTGCTGCAGCCGTAGCAGTTTCCGCCACTTTGGCCGCCTGTTCATCTGACGATTCGTCGAGCGAAGGCGAGATGGTCGGCGGCATGACCGAATGCACCGACGAGATCATCAACGCTGAGGCCGAAAAGGTTGTCGACGCCAATAGCGGTGGCGAGAACGTGTGGGAGCCCGGCTCTGTCGAGTGCGCCGACGGCTGGGCTGCTGCCTTCGGCTCCATCGACACCAAGGATGCCCCTGAAGACGGTCCTCAGGGAGCACCAGCCACATTGATCTTCCAGCAGGAAGGTCAATTCTGGATCCCCAAGGACGCTGCGGATGTGTGCGGCACCTACGAGGACGGCACCTATCCGAGTGATGCGGAAATTCCGGAGTCTTTGTACGAGGCCTGTCTCACCAACTGATCACCCCAGTATGCGACCCGCCCTCACGTGAGGGCGGGTCGTTACTCTCTGAGATCCAGCGCATTCGGATTCGGGAGCACACGTGTCCATTCAGCACTACGTCCTTACTCTGCGCTGCGCCGATGCACCGGGCATCATCCACGCGGTTTCGGGGGCGTTGCTGGCTATGAGTGCGAACGTCCTTGAGCAGGCGCAGTACACCAATGAGCGAACCGGCATGTTCGCAATGCGTACCCGGTTTGAGAGTGATTCGAGCGATGTGGAAGCACTTCGCGCACATGTTGAGCAGGCAACTGTCTCTTTCGATCCGATCATCACGCTGCGCAACGAAGGAGACCGGCACCGCGTGATGATCATGGTCTCGCAGTACGACCACTGCCTAGTGGATTTGCTCTATCGGCAGGCGAACGGAGAAATCCCGATGGATGTACCGGTGATCGTTTCCAACCACGAGGTCTGCCGTCCTATTGCGGAGCAGTACGGAATTCCGTTCCGCTACATCCCGGTTGAGAAGGGTTCAAAAGAGCAGGCCGAGGACGAGTTACGTGAAGTGATGACCGAGTACGACGTCGATGCCGTGGTGCTTGCTCGCTACATGCAGATTCTCAGTAACGATCTGTGCAGTGAACTTGAAGGCAAAGCCATCAACATCCACCACTCGTTCCTGCCGGGGTTCAAGGGTGCACGTCCGTATCACCAGGCATACGACCGAGGGGTGAAGCTGATCGGTGCCACCGCCCACTTCGTCACCGCCGACCTGGACGAAGGACCGATCATCGAGCAGGACGTGGAGCGGGTGCAGCACCATCAGACTGCTGAGGAACTCGCGCAGATAGGTCGGGATATCGAGCGGCTGGTCCTTGCCCGTGCGGTCAAGCTGTACGCCGAGGATCGTGTCCTGCTGGACGGACACCGTACGGTGGTATTCGCCTAGGAGAAATACTCTCCAAAGCCCGACGTCAGTGCGTCTCTAGCAGCAGGGGGACCCGTGGTCCGAACGTTGGTCGTCACGAACGACCTCCCACCGCGCACCGGTGGGATTCAAACGTTCCTGCATGAGGTGCTACGTCGACAGGATCCGCAGGACATCGTCGTGTTCGGCCCTCGTCAGATCGGTGGCGAGGCATTCGATCGATCGGCCGGGTACGAAATCCACCGGCACGATGGGCCGATCATTCCCACTCCATGGGTCGCCAAGCGTGCGGCTGAGGTGGCAGCGATCAGTGGCGCATCGCAGGTGATGCTTGGCGCGGGCATGCCGAATGCGCACTTGATTCCGTTCCTTCGCAGGTTGGGGTTGCCCACGGCGTTGGTGATCACGCACGGCAATGAAGCCGGGTGGGCGCAGCTGCCTGGAGGTCGTGCGTTGGTGTACCCACTCAATGGCGCGCGCAACGTTACGTATCTAGGTCCTTTCACGCACCAGATCTTGCGTAAGTACGTGAAACCCGCTTCCCGCCTCCACCGCCTACCACCGGGAGTCGATACAGCACGCTTCCATCCTGAAAACGGAGGTAAGGAGGTACGTCAACGCCTAGGCATTGATGACCGCTTCGTCATCGGAACCGTCACCCGCTTGGTGCCACGCAAAGGTGTCGACTTACTGATCCAAGCGTTGCCCTTTGTTCGTCGCGCAGTTCCCGATGCCGCGCTCCTTGTTGCCGGGGATGGTCCACGTTGCGGTGAACTCGAGCAGCTGGCGGTGTCGCTGGGCGTCGCTGATCACGTTGTTTTCCTCGGCGCCCCGAGCGATGCAGAGCTTCCAGCCGTCTACGACGCTCTGGACCTCTTCGCCCTTCCCACTCACACACGTAAGTTCGGCGTTGATGTGGAAGGTCTGGGCATCGTGTTCCTGGAAGCATCG
>JAQCBM010000386.1 GCA_027729865.1 Actinomycetota bacterium | reverse complement strand
CTCAGGGCCCACAAACGAGCCGACGCTCGTAACCAACTGGCAGCAGTTCGTCGACATTTTCGGTGACATGGCTGAGGAGTTCGCCCTCGGCAAGTCCGTCTACGGCTTCTTCAACAACGGTGGGGGGCGTGCCTACATCGTTCGCCTGCCGTTGGCAGTCGACGGGAACGCTCCATCACCCGGGCTGCCTGTCGCTGCCCTCAGCGCTGGCTCCGGCAAGGACGCCGTGCCCGCCTTCACCGTTCGCGCTCTCGACGCGAATGTCGGGCAGATCTCCGTCGACGTCGAGCCTGCTGCAGGTGCCGACCCGGACTCGGGCAAGTTCGATGTGACCGTCACAGCGGAGAACGGGCCTGCCGAGACCTATCACTCGGTCACAACCGGCGCGGGGTCGTCGAACATAGCCACCGCAGTCAACACCCGCTCACGGCTCATCACCATCGAGGGACTCGATGTCGCGACAGACGTCCTGAAGGCCGGACTCGCGACCGGCGCAGTGAGCCTCGCGATCCCGGCGGATGTAGCTGTTCCCACGGTCGCGACGGAGTCAGTGGTCGGCGATCCTGCTAAGCGGACCGGGTTCGCCGCGTTCGAGGCGATCGAGGAGATCACGATGGTGGTCGCGCCGGATCTGATGTCGGCCCACCGACAGGGTCTGATCGACACAGAGGGAGTGGTCGCCGTTCAGACCGCCATCGTCTCCCACTGCGAGTTAATGGGTAACCGGATGGCCATCCTCGACACGCCAGCTGGACTCAATGCCCAACAAGCGGCGGAGTGGCGCCAAACCACCACCAACTTCGATTCGAAGTTCGCCGTCTTGTACTGGCCCTGGATTCAGATGTTCGATCCGACGGTCGGTCATGACGTCTACTTCCCACCTAGCGGCCACCTCGCCGGCCTGTGGAGTCGCAACGACGACACTCGCGGTGTCTTCAAGGCACCGGCGAATGAAGTGATTCAGGGGGCAACCGGCCTGGAGTTGGCGGTCACCCGAGGCGAAATGGACATGCTCAATCCCATGGGCGTCAACTCCATCAAGTCCTTCCCCGGCCGAGGTATCCGAGTGTGGGGTGGGCGGACGCTGTCGAGTGACGCCGAGTGGCGTTATGTCAACGTCCGTCGCTACTTCAACTACCTCGAGGAGTCGATCCTGCAAGGCACCCAGTGGTGCGTCTTCGAGCCGAACGACGAACGACTGTGGGGTCGCATCCGTCGCACCATCAGCGCATTCCTCGTCAATGAATGGCGCAGCGGAGCCCTCTTCGGGGAGAAGTCAGGCCAAGCCTTCTTCGTCAAATGTGACGGCGAGAACAACACTGCCGAGAGCATCGACGCCGGCATGGTCATAGTCGAGATCGGCGTTGCACCCGTGAAGCCCGCAGAGTTCGTCATCTTCCGTCTTGCCCAATTCTCGGGCGGCGCCTCAATCAGCGACTAGTACACACACTCAAGCATTGGAGATATAGGTCATGGCACTAACCGGAGGGGACGCCCTCACTGCATTCTCGTTCGAGTTCTCCGTGGACGGCACAACGATCCCGAATGTGGTGGCGGTCAACAGCATCAGCAAGAACGCACCAGTCATCGAGACCAAGTCAATGACGCCTGACGGCAAGTACGTAAACCAGAAGATGTACGGCCCCACGCAGTCGGGCGAGATGTCCATCTCAGTCCTCAACACTGGCGACAAGGCCGTCACGGGTTGGATCATGAGTGGCCTTGGCGGCGATCAGGCCAGTGCGCGCAAGACGGCAAAGCTGCTCTACAAGGACACAACCGGCTCAACGGTACTCACCATGGAGTTCACCGAGGTTCTCGTTTCCAGCATCGACTACGGCTCCCTGTCCGCAGGCGAGGCGAGCGCGATCCAGATGACGATAAACCTGAGCTTTGTCGATATGACGACGTCGTAGAGCGGAGGGCCCTTTGTCTTCGGCACAAGACGTATTCCAAACCACCTTCGATTTCGTCCTTCCTCGAGGATACGTGGACGCCGATGGTCGGGTGCATAGGGAAGGAACGATGAGGCTCGCAACGGCACGGGATGAACTTGTGCCCTTACTGGACCCCAAGGTCAAAGAGAATGACGCGTTTTTGAGTCTCGTTCTCCTGGCACGAGTGGTCACGCGACTTGGCGAGGTGCCGTCGATTGACGATCAGGTCATGGGCGGACTCTGGGCCACGGATCTGGCATTCCTGCAGGATCTGTACCGACAGATCAACTCTGAGGGTCATACGTTGATCGAAGTCACTTGCCCCTCCTGCTCCACCGACTTTGCGGTCGACATGGCAGGTGATGGCCCGGGGGAATGACTACGGCCGAGGCTGACCTACTCTGGGAGGAAGTTGGAGCCTTGGCCTTCTACCTTCACTGGCCGCTCGACACCCTTCTCGATCTTCCACACCAAACGCGCGGACGCTTACTAGATCAGTCGATGCGACTTGCTCGCTCGTCGGGAGGAGGAGACGGTGGTTGAGACCTCTGACTCATCGCCTTCTCAGTGGCGCGGACCGGTGCGTGGTGATTACCTCAGCGCTTTGAGCCCGATGCGCGTTCAACGACAGCACCCTTCCCTGCTGCGCCCGACCTCCACTTTCACGGTCTCTCGACGTCGCGTAAAGGTCCTCGCCCCTAGTCTGC
>JAQCBM010000385.1 GCA_027729865.1 Actinomycetota bacterium | reverse complement strand
CCAGCATCGCCAAGGGTGAGAGCGTCAGGCGAAAGTCAATACCCGTCGAAGGCACGGGCATGTACGTCGACACCAGGTCAGCCACTCTGCAGCGCCCCTACGAGACCCAGAACAAGAAACCCCGCAGCCAGCATGGACAGTCGAAATGGCAATACCGTGACCGGAGTCTTTCGAGACTGCACGGCGGCGGCGATCGAGACGGCGATAGCTGCGATAGCCGCCGGAACCGTCACCCACATGGCTGAGGTGCCGCCTTGCCAGATCAAGATCACTGACGAAAGCACCGTGATGGCGACGAGTGCGGCGGCGGTCACGATCCTAGGAAGTTGTTGCGGGAGCCCTCGGATGCCTTCAGCTCGATCGCTGTCACCGTCGGGCAATACATTGGCGAAGTGTGCTGAAACACCCAAACTCGCACCGACGAAGATCACCCACCACGCGGGCCAACTAGGTGGCTGTGTTCCCAAACTCACCAGGATGGGAAGGGCGGCAAATCCGGTGGCGTAGGGCAGTGCCGACAGGACCGTTGCTTTCAGCCCGGCGTTATAGGCAAAGCCGGAGAGCAGGAAAACCGCCTGCCACACGCCCACCCAAGGATTGACCAGCACCGAGAGCGCAAGTGACGCGATGGAAGAACCGACTACGACCACCCATGCCGTTGATAGGGGTATCGCTCCAGTGACGAGTGGCTTATCGGTTCGACCGGCTCGCCGGTCTCGTGCAACATCAATGACGTCGTTACTCAAACCAATCGCGATCTGATTAAAGAAAACCGCAACAATGATGGCGGCGGTGTGATCTATCGGTACGCCGAAGGCAACCGCCAACAACAGCGACAGCGTTGTCACCGCGAAGGTGGGAACCGGGTGGCTCGCCCGCACGATGGTGACAACCACGACTAGCGCGCCAAACGGTTGACGACGACTCCGAACACCCGGGGCGCCGCGCTGGCCAGCGGGACGATCGACTCACGCAATGGCGAAGAGGCCAACACCACCAGTCCACGGGTGAGGATTCGAAACTCTCGCGTGACCTTTCGCCAACGTCGGGGATATGACGCCGGTTGGCCGGACTGCAGAGCAGCTACTGCCTCGCGCGCCTGGGCGAATCCCACCCGCAAACCCTCGCCGGTGATCGCATCGACATAGCCGGCGGCGTCACCGACCAGCAAGACACGGCCCAACTGAGCAGAGTGCGCTCGGTATGGAAAGGGACCTGCACCGCGCAGGCTGGAAGCAGCCGGAACTCCGTTGAATTTCTCGCTCACCTCTGGCACTCGTGCGATGGTCTTGGCCAGGTTGATTCCTTTCGGACCAAGCACCGCCACTCCGACGGTTTCGTCATCAACCGGCGTGATGTACAACTCTGCGTCTCCCGCGTAGTAGACCTCGATCATCGAATCCCAGGGGGCACGCTGAAAGTGCTGGCGTAACCCGTACCGACGAGCCCGTCTAGACGGTTGCGCAACCAAACCCAACTGTCGAGCCACGGTCGAGTGCAGCCCGTCGCAGCCGAGTATGTAGTCCGCTTCCACGTCTTCGGCAGAAGCGCAGTGCACTCGCACACCGGACGAGTCTTGCGTGAGACCCGTTACTCGGGCGTGTATTCGTTTAATGCCCTGACGATCAGCTTCCGCACGCATCGCTTCCACGAGGACGGTCCGTCTAACGCCTCGCCCGGGCGCATCCGGAAAGAGGTGATCGACCTGCCGTGCGCCCTGGCGGTACGACACCCCGAGCAAATCGTGTCCGGGCGGGTCGATGCCAAGTTCATACAGCAAGGGCATCACACCCGGCATAAGTCCTTCGCCGCAGGCTTTGTCGCCATCGCTGTCCTTGGCCTCGATGATGATCGGAGTCAAGCCCGCCCGCGAGGCAAACAGCGCTGCGGCCAGGCCCACCGGACCCCCGCCGACGATCGCCACCCGGGGGCCCATCACGCCAGTTCCTCGAGCGCTTGGTTCTCGGTAGGGATGCGAAAACCAAGGAGCAAAATCGCATTTAGCACCGTGAACACGATGGCGGTGATCCACGCGGTGTGAATCATCGGAAGAGCGACTCCCTCAATCACCACGATCCAGTAGTTCGGGTGGCGCAGCCAGTGGAAGCGATAGAGCCCTCGCCGTACCCGCGGGGCTCCTGGCACCACGATCACGCGCGTGTTCCACTGCCAACCCAAAGTGGAGATGATCCGGTACCGCGCCACCTGACAGGCAAGCGTGATGACGAGCATCGGAATTCCCAGCCAGATGATGAACGGTCTATCAAAAATCCACACTTCCGCGACTGCACCCACCAAAAGGCCGGTATGCAAAGCGACCATCCACGGGAAGTGGCCTCGACCGTATTCCTTACCGCCCTGGGCCATTGCTATCGCCGCGTTCTTTCGCGAGATGCGCAGTTCGTAGAGCCGTTCGACGCCGGTGCCAAGCACGAACAGCGTGTAGAGGATCACCGCCACTCCAGCAAGACCATCTCGACGCTGACACCAGGTCCGAGCGCGAACAGCAGCCCAAGGTGTCCGGCCGGATCCTTCGCGTGCCGTGCGAGCACGTGCAGCACTGCACTAGAAGACAGGTTGCCGGCCTCCGCGAGCACGTCCCAACTCGTGGCGAGATCTCCCGGTGCCAAATCCAGGGCATTGGAAAAG
>JAQCBM010000384.1 GCA_027729865.1 Actinomycetota bacterium | reverse complement strand
AGAAAGACATCTATCGAACGGACGCGGCAATTCTCGAGCTGTTTCCCGAGAATGACCATTTACGTAGGTGGATCACGATGGCCCAAGAGAGAGTGGCCTTCCAAGGCCTGCCTGCAAGAATCTGTTGGCTGGGATATGGCGAGCGGGATAAAGCGGGGGCCGTGTTCAACGATCTGGTCAAGAAGGGGGAGGTCTCCGCACCCATCGTGATTGGTCGAGATCACCTTGACTGTGGGTCCGTTGCCTCGCCGTATCGGGAATCGGAGGCCATGCTCGATGGTTCAGACGCCATTGCTGATTGGCCACTCTTGAACGCCATGATCAACATCGCCTCTGGCGCATCGTGGGTGTCAATCCACCACGGCGGAGGCGTCGGAATCGGGCGGTCCATTCACGCTGGTCAAGTGTCGGTAGCTGATGGCACCGACCTGGCTGCCGAAAAGTTGCAACGGATACTCACCAATGACCCCGGTATGGGAGTGATTCGCCACGTGGACGCCGGCTACCCCGAAGCGGAAACAGTCGCACGGTCCAAGCACGTTCACGTACCCATGCTCGATACCGAATAATCCATGTCCGTTGTTATTGCCAACATTGGCACTCTCGTCACTAATGACCCTTCTCTCGGTTATGGCGTGCTCGGCGAGATAGCCTCAGCCGCCATCGTCCTCGATCAGGGCAGAGTTGCCTGGGTGGGAGACTCATCCGCTGCCCCCGCAGCGGATGAACACATCGACGCAGGCGGACATGCCGTCATACCGGGTTTTGTTGATTCGCATGCTCACCTGCTCTTCGCAGGCGATCGCTCCGCAGAATTTGCCGCCCGAATGCGGGGCGAGAAATACACCGCCGGAGGAATCAACGCGACAGTGACCGCCACGAGGGCCGCCACCGATGAGGAACTCGAGAGCAACATGCTGTCCCTCGTCGGCGAGATGACACGATCTGGCATTACTACCTGGGAAACAAAATCGGGATACGGGCTCACGCCGGGGGATGAAGCCAGAGCGCTCGCCATCGCTTCGCGGCACACCTCTGAAACCACCTTTCTGGGCGCCCATGTTGTTCCGACAGAGTATGCGAAGGATTCAGATGCATACGTGTCGCTCATTCTCGAGCAGATGCTGGACGCCGTCGCGCCGTCCGTGAAGTGGATCGATGTCTTTTGTGATCGGGGGGCGTTCGACGTCGACCAGGCCAGAGTAATACTTACAGCAGGCATCTCGAAGGGTATGCAGCCTCGCCTCCACGCGAACCAATTGGCCAATGTCGGAGCGGTTCAACTCGCAGTGGAACTGGGGTGCGCTTCCGCTGATCACTGCACTCATCTCGATAGTTCCGATATTGACGCGTTGGCCGGCAGCGCCACAGTGGCGACCCTTCTCCCCGGCGCGGAATTCTCGACCCGAGCGGCTTACCCGGATGCCAGAAGACTGCTTGATGCCGGTGCCACCGTTGCCCTTGCCACTGACTGCAACCCAGGCTCCAGTTTCACCACCTCGATGCCTTTTTGTATTGCACTGGCTATTCGGGACATGCATTTCACACCCGAGGAGGCGCTCTGGGCCGCCACCATGGGCGCAGCGCAGGCTCTGCGGCGCAGCGATGTGGGGAGGTTGTCTCCAGGCTCACGCGCTGACCTCGTCGTGTTGAATGCGCCGAGTTACCTTCACCTGGGTTATCGGCCAGGGGTAGACATGATTCACTCTGTTATGAAGGCTGGCTCGATGATCTACAAGGGAATCGCATGACCATTACACTCAACTCCTCCGGCCTCACCGCAGCGCAGGTCGTCGACATTGCTCGAGGTGGCGACACGGTAGCTATTTCGCGCGAGGCACTCGCGCTCATGGCCACCACCAGAGCCCACATTGAATCACTCGCATCCGCAGACACACCGGTCTATGGAATTTCCACCGGCTTTGGCGCGCTGGCAAACCGACACATTGCTCCAGCCGACCGAGTTCAGCTCCAGAAATCGCTGATTCGCTCCCATGCCGCAGGCATGGGAGACCCCGTCGAGAAAGAAGTGGTTCGAGCTCTGATGTTGCTTCGACTCGCGACGCTCCTCTCCGGGCGCACAGGCGTGAGACCCGTTGTCGCAGAAACGTACGCTGCACTCCTCAATGCACACATCACTCCCGTTGTTCACGAATATGGCTCGCTGGGATGCAGTGGGGATCTCGCCCCACTTGCGCACTGCGCGATGGTGGCAATGGGCGAAGGTCGCGCAACGGACAGACAGGGGTTCGAACGACCCGTCACCGAGCTCCTTCATGAGGCCGGAATAGAACCTGTAGAACTCAGGGAGAAAGAGGGTCTTGCGCTCATTAATGGCACCGATGGAATGCTCGGAATGCTCACTCTCGCGCTGCACGACTTGGACAGGCTCTGCGATCACGCAGACCTGATTGCCGCCATGAGTGTTGAATCACAAATGGGCACTGACCAAGCGTTCCGGCCGGAACTCCACGAACCGCTTCGGCCGCACCCGGGCCAGACTCGCAGTGCCGCCAACATGTTTGCGGCACTGAAGGGCTCCGAAATTGTCGCGTCCCACAGAACGGGAGATGACCGTGTTCAAGACGCGTATTCGCTCCGGTGCGCCCCCCAGGTTACTGGCGCCGTTCGGGACACGATTGACCACGCACGCCTA
>JAQCBM010000383.1 GCA_027729865.1 Actinomycetota bacterium | reverse complement strand
GTCCCATCCTTCGAGCATCTCGTCACGTTCGAGAAGCCGGAATTTGCCGCCTTGGGTGTGGGCGATACCAGCATCGACGAGCCCATCAAGTGAGGTGTTTTTGGCTTGCGCAAGGTTGATGGCGTCACCGGATGCTGCCGGGTTGTAGGCGTGCTGGCTGTACCAGGCGAGCGCGAACCGGCTGTCGTTATCCATTTCGGATTCTTCACCGTCGAGGATTTCGCCGAGCACGTCGTTGATCAGGCTGAGCGCGACGGCGACAGTCATAGTGGAGCCGTCGGCTTCAACCACTTTCGCGTAGCGGGAGAACACAGCGATGCCGGGCCCGATCGTTGATTGTGCGACGTCGACGGGTGCGATGTTGCCGGTCTGCAGCACCCGCACCGCTTCGGGTAGCTCGGATCCGAGTGTCGCGATGAACTCACCACGGGTTGCCAGAGGGGCTGAGATCTCACGTGGTCGACACGCCAACACGATCGACGATGAGAGTGCGTTCGTTCCAATCGAAACTGCTCGACCTGGTTTTTCGGTACGCATCGGCCACGTTGCCGACACCGACAAACCGGCGTCGATGATCGCTTGCAGGAACGTCGACCAGCCTGTTGAGGTGACTTCACCGTTCTTTGTTTCGGTTGCTTTGTACGCGTAGTAGATCGTTGACGGCACATCGGGGTGATGACCGGCTTTCACCTCGGCCATGAACTCGGCCATGCCGGACTCGAAATGTTTTTCCGCTGCCTGTTTCGACCCTGCCCGGTACCGGTTAGCGATGAGCTCGTCAGCTTTCGGTGTCGCCAGCGTGGCGCACTCATCAGGCCACACATCAGCAAGATTCCGGCGGAGCCAGACGTAGAAGAAGTCCGACAGATCGGCGTAGCCGATGTTGTCGTAATACGGAGGATCCGTCGACACCACCACACCCGGGTTCTCCCGCACACGAGCCCGCGCATCACGCTGCGCTGTTTGCCCTGGCCGACCGGCCGGTAGGCCGGCGAGCGCGCGTGAGACCCAACCAACGCAACCCTTCCAGTTTCCCGTTGAATCAGAAAACGGGTTTACTTCCGCAAAGTCCCACGTCATAGGAATCGCTTGTCGAGCGAATACCGGCCTCACGAAACCTTGGTCTGACCATGTGGCAATCGTCGCCCAAGAATTCAAGGCCCGGCTCAAGCAGAACGACAAGTACGTGACGATGGCGTCGGCGTACGCTTCGGCTCCGTCACCTCCTTGATGGAGCGGAGTGCCTGCTGGCAGCCCGCGAGTGGTTGCATCAACGATCACTTTGCCACGAAGTGGTGCAAGTAGGTCAGAGAATGTGGTCAGTGCTGTGAGCTGGCGAGCCGAGAATAGATCCGACCATTGATGCAGGCCATATGACTTAACCCAGATGGCTCTCGGTTCATGTGGCATCTCTAAGCTCGGTATCCAGCTTGGCGGCAAGCACTCGGCGGGCGTGGCATCCGAATCCGTGGGGCTGTTGTAGACCCGGCCTCGTTCACCTTCGGCGACAACTGCCATCAGGACTTGACCCATTCGGCCACTACTCGCCTCGGTCTTCACGTACTCGGCTGCGATAGCCGCACCGGTTGCGATGCATGTGGCATTTCCGCGGTGAACATTTCTCTCGTGAGTAGGTTTTCCGCCTTCACGTATCTGGTAGGTGATGGTGTGGTTGGTGCGGTCGATGATGGGTTCGATCCACACTGTTGGCTTCCCAGGCTTTTTGGACAGTGTCCAGGAGGCGACGAGTGGGACGTGGCCGTTCCATGTGGGGTCGGGTGATTTGACGGTGCGTGCCCAGATCCAAGCGATTGGTGTCAGTTCTTCCCCGGTGTCGCTGATGACGTTCGGGTAGAGGTGGCAGATCTGCTTTTCGGCTTCGTCACGCATCCACTGTCCATAGGCCTCAACATCTGCTGCCAAGCCCTGAGCACCAGTCCACGTGTCCAGTTCGTTCTGCAGATCAGGATGAACCGGTGGCTGGTTGGCGAAACGTGGCGGTATCTCGATCATTGCTTTCTGGATCAGTACCGCTACGGGGTTGAGGTCACCGGAGAGAGCGGTGAGCCCGAGACGTTGCGCTTCGAGTGGGATCGCTCCGCCACCACCGAACGGGTCGAGCACTGGTGGTGGGCCGTCTGGGAAGCAGCGGTCGATTTCGGCTTTGGCTGCCGCGAGCACGGTCGGGTTATTCGAGTTTTCCCACACCACGAGTTGTTCGAGAATTTTGAACAGTCGTTCGCGTTCGCGGTCCTGCTCCTCAACACTCATCGATGCGTCTGACGACGGGTCATCGACAAGGGATGCCCAGATCACGGCGCGTGCGGCTGCGAGCGGGCGTCGTGCCCACCACAGGTGCAAGGTGGAGGGGTGGCCATGGGGCACAGACTTCTCCCGCGATGACTCGGCGTTGATCTTCCCGAGAGGAAGAGCAACCTCAATCAGTTTCTTCTTATAGGTCATTGGGGGTCTCCGGCGGTGGCGAGAATCTTTGAGATGGAGAGTGGCACGTAGGGTTGCGCGAAGTTGAGTTCGGTGTCTTTGAACGGTTCGGTCACATACCGGACGACTGGTTGTTCGTTGATGTCGATGGGTACGGATGCGATGGCGAGGCGCCAGCGTTCTGGGTTTGATTTTGCTTTTTGTACTTGTTGTGCGGAGACG
>JAQCBM010000382.1 GCA_027729865.1 Actinomycetota bacterium | reverse complement strand
GGAACCACGGCGCACCGGTTCTAAAGGTCACCGCAACACCGACTACCAGCGCAATCGGTGGAACCACCCAGGGCAGCAGGGTCAATGCAATGAGCAAAGGGCGAAGGCGCGGTGCCTTGATCTCGGTGACGATGGCCAGGGGAATGAGCAGCAGCAGGGTTAGGGCGATGGTGAAGATGGCTAGGAGGACGGAGGTTCGCGACGCTTCCCACATTTGAGGTTCTCGCGCGGCCGAGATGATGGGGTCGATGGACCAGCCCTGCAACGCTGTCTCTGTGTTGAGCAGGACCACGGGCACCGACTGGAAGGCGAATCGGGCCATGGCCAGAAGCGGCACAATGAAGAACGCAGCGAGTGCCCCTAGGAAGGCCCATTTCAAGAAAGACTTCATGCGCGAGTCCAGCGAAGAGTGCGACGCTGCAGATACGTGAGAAGGAAAAGACTGGCGAGCAACAGCGTGATCACCCAGGTGACGATTGCGTATCCCAAGTCTTCCTCTCCGGAGATGACATTGCCCTGAAGGAGAAAGCGGATCTGCAGAGGGACCAGGGCGCCACCGGGATTCAAGACATAGGCAGTTGCGTAAGCCGCGAACGAGTTGACGAAAAGCAGCAGCATTCCTCCCAGCGCAGCGGGCGTGAGGATGGGAATGCCCACGCGAAGCCAGTAGCGCACTCCCGAGGCACCCATGAGGGCAGCGGCCTCGCGCCATGTGCGACGTAATCCGTTGAGTGCGGGGAGTGACACGAGGAACATCAGCGGTATCTGGAAGTAGAGATAGACCACCACAAGTCCCCAGAAGCCCGTGGGTGAAACTCCAAAGTCGTTGATATTGATGCCGATTTGATTGAACAGTTTCGTCAAGATGCCTTGGGTT
The DNA here is from genome assembly GCA_027729865.1 of Actinomycetota bacterium. Lineage (GTDB taxonomy): Bacteria > Actinomycetota > Actinomycetes > S36-B12 > S36-B12 > S36-B12. The sequence goes on along the minus strand of JAQCBM010000382.1, from coordinate 1,789 downwards.
CCTATGGCTGCGATGAACGCAAAGGCAAGAGGCACCCCTCCGAGTTGGGAGGCAACAGCGGACCAGGAATCCAAAGTCGAGTGAAGCCAGCGAGGGCGTTCCAGGGTCCGCATCACGGCAGCAAGGGTCAGGCCGATGATCCCTCCGATCACCGCGGTGGTAGCTGCCAGAGCCGTTGAGTTGATGAAACCCTGGCGGTACGAGCCGGATAGTGCTCGCCCTAGGCCCGACAGCGTCAAATCGCCTCCCGGGGTGAAGGCGGAATAGATGATGGCGAAAGTGGGGTAGAGCAGGAACAGACCAACGAACGCCAGGAACGGCAACGCAACGAGCACCCCGATACGGGTGTCCGGGTAGATACGTTTCACGCCACCTGCCTTGGATTTTGTATGTGTTGGGGGTGACGCGATGCGCGCCACCCCCAACACTCGTGCTAGTTGTTTACGCGTCGGCGACCATCGGACCCCAGTTCTCGGTGAGCTGGGTCTTCATTGCTTCGGTCTGCTCCGCGGTGGGGAAGGAGATCTTCGCGATGTCCTCTGCCGGCGGCAGGTTGGCGGTTGCCTCTTCTGGGATCACGCCAGCTTCGAGCATGGCGGCCAGACGTGCGGGGATCGCACCACCTTCGAGGTAACCGAGTGCGCCATCGTTACCGGTGATGTGTTCCATCCACAGCCGCGCGCCGCACGGATGCGGGCTGTCGGCAACAGGCATCTGGGCGTAGTAGGCGCCGTAGAGACCGTCGGACGGGATCACGACCTCCATGTCGAAGCCAACTTCAGCGAGTTGCGCCTGCAGGCCGGGGAAGTTGTACGTCCAGTCGAGGGCGATGGGGACCTCACCGGACAGCAATGCGGCTTCGGTGACGTCGATCGTTTGGAGGTTACCCAAGGACTTCAATTCGGCGAAGTACTCAATGCCGGGCATGAGGTCGTCGTAGGAACCGCCGTTGGCGAGTGAGGCAGCGACCACGGCCGCGAAGGCGGCGCCGGCTTCACGTGGATCACCGTTCAAGGTGACCATGCCCTTGTACTCGGGCTTCTTCAGGTCAGCCCAGGTGCGGGGGGCGTTCGGCGCGATCGTGGTGTTCGTGGCGATGGCCATGATGCCGTAGTACGAGCCGATCCACTCACCGTTCGGTCCCTTGAGGTTGTCAGGAATCTCGTCCCAGTTGGTGGTCTGGTACGAGGTGATCAAGCCCTCATCGAGAGCTTCCTGGATGAATGACGGACCGATGTCGAACGCGTCGGGCATGTCCGGTTGTCCGGCGAGTGTCCGAGCTGCGGTGAGTTCGTCAGCAGACGAAGCATTGGGGTTCGCGACCGGCGCCTCGATGCCGTACTTCTCGCGGAAGGACTCCAAGATTCCCTTGTAGTTCGCCCACGTGTCGGGAAGTGCGATCAGGTTGACCTGGCCTTCGGCCTGGGCCGCCGCCGCAATCTCCTCGACTGTGTTTCCCCAGAAGACCTCACCGGAGGCTTCCTCCGTGGTCGTCTCCGCAGCAGTCTCGGCAGCAGTCTCGGCAGGGGCTTCCTCCGTGGTCGTCTCCGCAGCAGTCGTCTCAGAAGCCGTGGATTCGGATGCGCTGTCGCCAGATGAACAGGCGGAAATAACGAGTGCTGCTGAGAGCATCAGCGGCACCATGAACTTTGCTCTACGCATTGCTATCCTCTCTAGAACCTGTTTGTCGAAACCGACGGCGCAAATTAAGTGCACAGCGGTGACACATGAGGATCAAGAAAAGGAAAGCCGAGTGACGCTTCGGCTAATGAATCGCAAGCATTTGATA
>JAQCBM010000381.1 GCA_027729865.1 Actinomycetota bacterium | reverse complement strand
GACGTTTTCGTCCCCTTCTTCGGCGAACACCAGGCATCAAACGCCTGCGTGGCCCTGGCCGCGGTGGAGTCCTTCCTCGGTGCGTCCGAATCCAGCACCCTGGATATCGATCTCGTCCGCGAAGGTTTCACGTCCGCTGAAACCACCGGTCGACTCCATGCGATCCGCCTTGACCCGACGGTGCTCGTCGATGCGGCTCACAATCCGCATGGAGCACAGGCGCTAGCTGCTGCAATCCAGGACTCCTTCACCTTCGATCGACTCATCGGTGTGGTGGGTGTGCTTGCAGACAAGGACGCCAGCGGCGTACTCGAAGCGCTTGAACCGATCATCGACGCACTCGTTGTCACTAGCCCGGCGTCGCCTCGCGCCATGGCAGCCGGTGATTTGGCGAACATTGCCGAGGATCTGTACGCAGGCAAGGACATCTACGTTGAGGACGATCTGCTTACTGCGGTGGATACCGCGATGGCGATGGCCGATGCCGAAGGCGATGCTGGTGGCACGGGAGTGCTGATCACCGGCTCGGTTGTCCTCATCGGCGATGCGCTCCGTTTGTTCGCGCGCGATCTATCCCGCAATATGGAGATACCAACCCTCGATGAGTTCGACGACAGGATGGATTGATGCGCGTACTGGGAACGTCGGTCCTGATCTCCGAAGCCATCGTCGTCCTCCTCGCGGCGCTGGTGGCCGGTGGTCTCGGTGCCACAGACAGCATGGGCACGGCGCTTCTCATTGGAGGTGGCCTTGCGGTTGCCTTGATCGTGGGTGCCGGACTCTTGCGCAATCCGGTCGTGGGCATCACGGTCGGATGGATCCTGCAGGCGTTCGTGCTTGCTGGTGGATTCTGGGTGTCCGCCATGTGGGTAGTGGGCCTGGTGTTCGTTGCGTTGTGGTTCCTCGCGGTCCGCAATGGAACGCGCGTCGATGCGTTGCGCGCCCAGCGGGCCGCTGAAGGGGAGCTCTAGACCCGACTAGGCTCGCGCCCGATTCATTCGCCCAGAAAGGAACTCCCCTCGTGAGCCAGCGCACCCTTGTCCTGATCAAGCCCGACGGCGTCGAGCGTGGCCTCATCGGAGAGGTTCTGTCCCGTATCGAGCGCAAGGGTTTTCGGATCGTGGCCCTCGAACTTCGTGTTCTCGAGCGCGCTATAGCCGAGGAGCACTACGGCGAGCACAAGGACAAGCCCTTCTTTGGTGACCTCGTCGACTTCATCACCGGCGGACCACTGGTGGCCGCTGTGATCGAAGGCCCTGAGGCAATCGCATCGTGGCGCACCATGATGGGTGCGACCAATCCGGCGAACGCAGCGCCCGGCACCATCCGCGGGGACCTTGCGACCGAGACCCAGATGAACGTCACGCACGGCTCGGATTCGCCTGAATCTGCGGCGCGCGAGATCGGCCTGTTCTTCCCCGGTCTTTCCTGACAGCATCGTCGTCAACTGAAGGCCACTATTGCGATGAGCGTGTTCGGCCCGTCGTTGATGCCGTGGCCGGACAACCTTCGTAAGGCTTTCCCCATCGCCATCGGTGCGATCGGACTTAGCGTTGTCTCGGCGCCGCTCGTCGCGACCGCCGTTGCCGCCCGCGTTGTTCGAGGTGATGGGCCACGCATGCGAACCTTGGCGATCGGCGCTGCAGGAGTGCTTGCAACCACCGCCGCGGCACGTACTGCGCGTCGTCGTTTCGTTCGCAAAATGCGTGATGGTGCGCGTGAACTCGACCCCGGTTTTGCGCAAGCTCCCGCAAGTTCGTCGGTGTCGACTGGACCGGGCTCGCTCATTAGCCCAGCCGATGTGGGTCGCGAAGGTGCGCGGTATGTCGGTACAGCAACTACCAACGACGACGTCACCTTCGTAACAGGCGAACCGCCCGTAGCAGCCCCGGTCCGCGTGTTCGTGGGACTGGATGCAGCGGAGTCGATCGAACAGCGCGTGAGCCTAGCGATCGCGGAACTGCGGCGCACCGGGGCTTTCGAAAGATCGTGTCTGTTGATTCAGGCACCCGCAGGCACGGGTTATGCGAACTCCACGCCGGTCGATGTGATGGAACTACTCACGCGTGGGGATTGCGCGTCGGTTGCCGTCGGCTATGGACTTCTGCCGAGTTTCCTCTCGCTTAATCGTGTGGAGATCGCGCGACGCACGCAAAGCGCGTTGATCGAAGCAATCGCAGCCGAATGCGCGCACCTTGATCGCACTCCGCGTGTGCTGTTGTACGGCGAGAGTCTGGGAGCGAAGGTGCAGCAGGCTGCGTTGCCGGCGGGCATCGCTGACCTCGATCGTCTTGGTGTCGATGCTGCAGTGTGGGTGGGAACACCTGGTGGCCGCGACTACGACCACGTGCACCGGATGTTCGACAGCGTCGCCGTCACCCTCGATCGCCCGGAGCAGATAGCCGAAGTCACGGCCGCCCAGCCGCACCCGCGGGTGTGGTTCCTCGAGCACGACGGCGACCCGGTGGTCCGGTTCCGCCCGGACTTGATGCACGCCCGCCCGGCCTGGCTGGAGACCAGCTGTCCCCGTGGGCGCGGAGTGCCCGAGGCGATGTCCTGGCGGCCGGGCATCACCTGGGCCCAGGTTCTGGTGGACACGGTCTACGCGACCGACGTCACCCCGGGGGATTTTCGCAGTTCGGGTCACGATTACCGGGCCGACCTAGGTTC
>JAQCBM010000380.1 GCA_027729865.1 Actinomycetota bacterium | reverse complement strand
AGGCCGCCGAACGCAACAACGCGCTGTGGCTGGAAGTTTCCAATCTGGTCAACCTCGATTCACCCGTAGGTGGTGAAGCGGACTTCACGGTTCTGGAAACTGTGGGAACTCCGCGCGATTTCGCTGCGGAGGGTTTCGAACCCAAGGACCACCTGGAGATCGGTGAAGCACTTAAGGCGATCGACGTTGAACGCGGCGCGAAAGTCTCCGGCTCGCGCTTCTTCTATCTCACCGGTCCGGGCGCGGAACTGGAGTTCGCGCTGCTCAACCTCGCGATGGAGCACGCGCGCCGGCACGGACTCATCCCGGTGATCACCCCTGCACTGGTGCTGCCCAGCGCGATGGAAGGCACAGGCTTTCTCGGCCAAGCAGCAGAGAACGTGTACCGCATCGAATCAGACGACATGTATCTCGTGGGCACCAGTGAAGTTCCGCTCGCTGCGTTCCACTCCGACGAAATCATCGATGCCGATGAGCTCCCGTTGCGTTACGCCGGCTGGTCGAGTTGCTTCCGACGCGAAGCCGGCTCATACGGCAAGGACACCCGCGGCATCATCCGCGTGCACCAGTTCGACAAGGTCGAGATGTTCGTGTTCTGCGAACCGGATAGGGCCGAGGAAGAACACGCGAACCTCATCGCCTGGGAGAAGGAATTCGTCGACGCACTGGAGATTCCCTACCGCGTGATCGACGTGGCAACCGGCGATCTCGGCTCCAGTGCTGCACGCAAGTTCGACATCGAAGCGTGGATTCCCACACAAGATGCCTACCGTGAAATCACCAGCACCTCAAACACGACGGAGTTCCAAGCCCGACGCTTGAAGATCCGGATGCGCAAAGACGGAAATTCCACGCCCCTCGCAACTCTCAACGGCACGCTGTGCGCCATGCCGCGCATCATCGTCGCGCTGCTGGAGAACCACCAGGAAGCAAACGGTTCGGTGCGCATCCCCGCCGCCCTCCAACCTTTCCTCGGCCGCGACCTGCTGACTGCGCAGGCCTGAACAGTCGCGATGGCGCCCCGCCTGCGTTCCCTGTCCGTCATCGCCGCCGCGGCGCTGATCATCACCGCCTGCACGGCGGTTCCCGATCCCATGCCGACATCACCTACCGAGTCGACGGCGACCGCACCGCCCACCGATCCGCCCTCACCGTCATCCTCGCCCTCTCCCTCACCCTCGCCGACCATCACCATCGATCCGGTCCCCGTCCTATCGGGCACCGCTCGTGGCCGGGTGGTGTTCGTGCAGCAGGCCGAGGATGCCTCGCTGGTTGCCGGTGGTCGACCGATCCGGCTGACCCTCACTCGGACCCAGAACACCGCGCGCTGGTTCTCCGCTCCCGCGCAGCGGCGCGCCGGCACGATGTCGACCGAGCAGATGATGCTCACTTTGGGCTGGCGGCCGGCGAGTGACGGTGCGACTGCCCGGATACCGCGTCCGCGACCGCAGGCGCTGCTGGCCTGGTCGGGTGGCACCATGGCGTTCACCATGCAGAATGCGAATGTGCGAGCCGATGGCACGCTCGTACTTGACATCTCACCGATCGGTGCTGATCCCGCCACTGTCGACTCCTACGGGCCGGTGACCCTCACGATCGACGGCGCACCCGGGGTCCGTGTGCAGCGCATTGAGATCACCGCAGGGTTGATCAGCACCGTCACGATCACCGGCCGCGAAGCTCAGCACGTGGTCGTGCAGTTGCGAGATGCAGATGGCGTGATTGTTGATTCACGCTTCCTGGCACCTGATCGACCTGAGGTTGTGCTGGGGGAGATCACCGTGGAGTCGGGGGCCCGGCTGGAGCAGGCGCGGCTGCGCCTGACACCGCCCACCGAGGATTCACCGGGCGCCGTCACCATGACCGGCATCATCGACCTCGCTGGAACTGCGCTTCCACTCGATGCCGGACTAGCGAGGTGGACGCTCCCGTCAGGCCGGAACCTGCGGTAGGTGCGAGAGCGCGGTGGCGAATCGCTCGTCGGTGAGCTCCGTGTCGACCATCGACCCGGTGAGGTAGGACTCGTACGCGGCGAGATCGAAATGCCCGTGTCCGCACAACGCGGTCAAGATGACCGTCTCCTCACCGGTTTGCTTCGCCTGCTCGGCGAGGCGGATCGCCTGAGCGATCGCGTGAGTCGGTTCAGGAGCGGGAACAATACCCTCACTCCGCGCGAACTTCACCGCACCGGCGAAGCACTCCGTCTGCGGGATCGCCACCGCGTCGAGCAGTCCGAGTTCATAGATGTGCGAAATGAGCGGCGCCATGCCGTGATAGCGCAACCCACCGGCGTGGATGGGATCGGGAACGAATTCGTGACCGAGGGTGTGCATCTTCATCAATGGAGTCATGCCCGCGGTGTCGCCGAAGTCGTAGGCGTAGGTACCGCGCGTGAGTGATGGGCAGGAGGCCGGTTCGACCGCGGTGATCTGCGGATTGATCCGCCCGGCGAGCTTCTCACGAAGGAAGGGGAAGGACAGTCCAGCGAAGTTCGAACCACCACCTGTGCAACCGACGATGTGTGTCGGGGTATCCCCGGCCATCTCCAACTGCAGCAACGCCTCCTCGCCGATCACCGTCTGGTGCAGGAGCACATGGTTGAGCACCGAGCCGAGGGCATAACGGGTGTTGGGATCCATCGCGGCCACCTCGACGGCCTCGCTGATAGCGATACCCAGGGAACCGG
>JAQCBM010000379.1 GCA_027729865.1 Actinomycetota bacterium | reverse complement strand
GGCGGAAGAGAAGGACTCGAAGGTGATGGTGCCGGAGTAATTCATCTCGGCAAGAGCGCCGAAGACCTCATCGAAATCGATCGTGCCATCACCGAGATAGCCGCGGTTCGACTCACCTATGTGGACGTATCCCAGGCGATCGCCGCACAGGAGAAGTGGATCGTGAAACCCGTTTTCCTCGATGTTCATGTGGTAAACGTCCGCGTGGACAACCACGTTGTCCTCACCCACGAGTTCCATGTAGTCGAGCGTGTCCTGCACGGTGTTCAGGAGGTTGCTTTCATAGCGGTTCACAAACTCCAGGCCAATCAGGATGTCATCGTGTGCGGCTTCCTGGGCGAGGTCCTTGATCACGGCTGCACTGTTGGCTCGGGCAGCGGCCGTGGTGGGGCCGGGGTACTTGTCCATCGCACCGAAGATCACCCCACCGAGATACTCGCCACCGATCCCGCGTGTGATGTCGAGAGCGGACATCAGTGTGGATCGTCCAGCCTCGACCTTGACGAGATCTTCGGAGTTGATGTCGTTTGCGAAGGTCAAGCCCAAAGTGACGCTCGATCGAAGGCCGTGCGCACGAAGGCGCTCGCGAGTGTCCTCGATATCGATACGCGAGGGGTCGAGGGCCGGGATCTCGATGACGTCGTAACCCGCGGCAGCAGTAGAGGCGATGGCGAGCTCCGCTTCGTCAGGGGACCAACCACCGGTCCACACCAGTGCGTGGACTCCTAGGGCATTCGACACAGATGGACCTCCGGATCATTGGGTGCGAGTGCTCAGTCAAGCCCACAAACCAATAACGTGCGTGCACATAACGCAGATCTACGAGCCGAATGTCTACTCCACCACCCTCGCCCAGCCCCACATCAACTTCCACCCCGCGTAACCGATTCCGGCCAAGAGGGCCGAGCCCATGAACACGAAGTAGCGGCTGATGGTTCCTCCAGGTGCGCCCGGGCCACCGAAAATCGCATCGAGTGGACCGCCGGTTCCGCCCGGAGATTCCCAGCCCAGCAAGACGGCCGGGTTCAGAAACGACGTCCACGACGCCTGGGACAAATCGATAAAGCCAGCGAGAAACTGCTGCAAGATCGACAAAGCAGCAACAAGTCCGAAGTATCCGATCCACAACGCAAGCGGCACCGACACCACCACGGCAACTACACGCCGTCCATTCCCGCGACTATCCATATGACCAGCCATCACAACCCCCGTTGCACGTAGAGCATCAACGTTACGTCCGTGCCGGGGAGATCACCCCCGAATACCTCCCCGGCCCGAACGGGCAGGCCTGAAGCGATGACACTCACCTCCACCTTCGCGGTTACTGGTGAGTAACAAAGCGTCCGTGCCTCGACCCAATAACACTCAAGCGCGGGGGTGTGACATCAGCCATAGACAGGTGATTCCACGAGGGAAAACTCTTACGACACTTCAGTTAATGACAACAAAAGCCGTGGGGCACAGCGTCGAACGGCGTAGCGTGGATTTCAGCCCGTCAGCGGCGCGCGGGCATACCCCCGTTGCCCCGTCGCTGGCGGGCCCGCGCGTTCCCAGAACCGTGTCCCACCCACGGTGTTGGATGGCTGACCATGAGCGATACCCCGAACGCGCCTGAGAGCCCGGCCCAAACCGTGGAGCAAGAAGCCCCCTGGTGGCTCACCCCCGGCTTCATCGCGTTCGACACCGAGACCACCGGCACCAATCCCGACACCGATCGCATCGTCCCCGCCGCCATCGTGCGCTACATCAATGGCCAGCCGGTCGAGGATCGCGAATGGCTGCTCAAGATCGACATCCCGATTTCGCAGGCCAGCACCGATGTGCACGGCATCACCAATGAACGCAGCCAGAGCGAAGGCATCGAGCAACTCCAGGCGCTCACCGAGATTCACCACTACCTGACGCAGGCCAAGCTTCCGATCGTTGCCTTCAACGCCACCTTCGACATCGCGATGCTGAACGCGAATCTGGCGAGACATGGCATGACCCCGATCGTTGATACGCCCATCATTTGCCCGTACGTGCTTGACAAGCAGTTCAACAAGTACGTGCGGGGTCGCAATCAACGCAGGCTTTTGCCCACTATCCAGCGCTACGGACTAGATCTTGACGAGGACAGTTGGCACGGTGCTACCGCAGATGCCGCGATTACTGGTCAGCTATTCCTCGCCCAAATAGGCAACTACGACGCCCTGCGTTCCTACACACCACACGATCTCAGCTCAGACATCGCTACCTGGCGCGATCAACAAGACGCCGAGTTTGACGCGTGGCTCGCAGCCAAGCGCGCCGAGGAAGCAGGAGATAGTTAGCGATAGACCTCACGCCGATGACCCACGCGGATCACAGCAATAACCCGAATCTCGTCGTGCACCGAGTAGAGAATTCGGTAGTCGCCAACTCTCACTCGATAGGTTGATTCGAAACCGCTGAGCGCTACACACTTCGGCGGTCGGGGCTCTGTTGCCAGGAGGTCGAGGGCCGCTCGAATGCGCAGTTGATTTGAACGATCAATGCGTGAGATTTGCTTGCGTACGCGCCTGGACACCAGAACGCGGTACGCCGCACTCATGACAACCCGAGTTCGCCTTTGACCTCTTCCCAGGGAATGAAGTCATCGTCCTCACTGGAGAGGGTCACTACGGCTCGATCGAAGGCATCCTCGGCGTTGCGAGACAGCGCTTCA
>JAQCBM010000017.1 GCA_027729865.1 Actinomycetota bacterium | reverse complement strand
GTTCAGTCGTGGGAGTGGAGTGCGTCGATTTCTGGTATGCAACGACCCCCGCTGGTGAGTTGGAGCGATTACGGCGGCCGCTTCATTGCGGCCGTAGAGAACGGGCCGCTCGTCGCAACCCAGTTCCACCCGGAGAAATCAGGTGAAGCCGGGTCGGTGCTCTTGCGTAATTGGGTGCAGCAACTGTCCAGGTGACGCGGATCGATGTCGACCGTGACCTAGGGTTGAGCCGTGTCCAGAACCCACGGTCGCCCACCACTCCTTGAACTCCTCCCCGCCGTCGATGTCGCAGACGGACAAGCAGTCCGTCTCGTGCAAGGCAAAGCCGGCTCGGAAACCGTCTATGGCAAGCCCTTGGAAGCCGCACGCTCCTGGGTGCACCAAGGTGCCACGTGGATCCACCTGGTGGATCTGGACGCGGCCTTCGGTCGTGGAAGCAACGCAGACGTGATTCGTCAGGTTGTGCATTCATTGCGCGACGAGGTACGTATCGAGTTGTCCGGCGGCATTCGCGATGACGAGTCCTTGACGGCGGCGCTGGCAACCGGGTGCACTCGAGTGAACTTGGGAACGGCCGCGTTGGAGAACCCGGACTGGACTGAGCGAGTGATCGGTGAGCACGGTGATCGAATCGCCGTCGGTCTGGATGTCAAGGGACACACGTTGGCGGCGCGCGGCTGGACCACCGAGGGCGGGGACCTGTGGGAAACGCTGGGTCGCCTCGATGCTGCCGGGTGTGCCCGATACGTGGTCACCGACGTTCACAAGGACGGCACGATGAAGGGGCCGAACTTCCATCTGCTTCGTGATGTCTGCAAAGTGACGAAGGCGCACGTGGTTGCCTCCGGTGGAATCAGTCACCTCGAGGATCTGCACAAACTCGCGGACATGACGTCCGATGGAATCGAAGGCGCGATCATCGGCCGGGCCTTGTACGACGGAGCATTCTCGCTCGCTGAAGCCATTGCGGCCATCGAGGCTCGCTATGACCCGTACGAGTGGGGCCCGCCGCGACCATGACGCGCTCATGACGCTTGCCATCAGGGTGATTCCTTGTCTGGATGTCGATGCCGGACGCGTGGTGAAGGGAGTCAACTTCGAAGGGCTTCGCGACGCCGGAGATCCCGTCGAACTGGCAGCACGCTACGACCGAGACGGAGCCGACGAACTCGTCTTCTTGGATATCACCGCTTCCTCGGGCAATCGGGAGACCACATACGACGTCGTCCGCAGGACTGCTGAGTCCGTTTTCATCCCACTCACTGTTGGTGGGGGAGTGCGGTCCGTTGAGGACTTTGATCGACTTCTACGGGCTGGTGCGGACAAGGTCAGTTTGAACACCGCAGCGATCGCCGATCCAGCGTTGCTGACTGCTGCGGGTAAGCGTTTCGGTGCCCAGTGTGTGGTCTTGAGTGTGGATGCACGGCGTTGCCCGCCGGGAACCTCGACCCCTAGCGGATTCGAAGTGACAACCCACGGGGGGCGGAACGGGACCGGCATCGATGCCCTGGCGTGGGCGGTCGAAGGCGTTGAACGTGGGGCAGGGGAGATCTTGCTGAACTCGATGGATGCCGACGGCACCACCTCGGGGTTCGACACTGAACTCATTGAACGTGTGCGGGAGCTGGTCAGTGTGCCGCTCATCGCCAGTGGAGGAGCTGGTGCCCCGAAGGATTTTCCCGTGGCAGTGCGTGCAGGCGCGGACGCGGTCTTGGCTGCCAGCGTCTTCCACTTCCGTGAGATGTCGATCCAGGACGCCAAGTCGGCGCTGGCAGACGAAGGCTTCCCGGTACGACGGCACAATGTCTCGCATGGATAACGCGGGTATCGCCGGCGAAGCGGTTGATCTGTTGGATCTTCCGATCGATGACGCGGTAGCGCGGATCGACTTCGATGCCGCGGGGCTAGTGCCGGTCATCACCCAGCAGCTGGACAGCGGTCGGGTTCTGATGCTGGCGTGGATGAACGCGGAAGCCTTGCGGTCAACTATCGAGACCCGACGCGGCACTTACTATTCCCGAAGCCGTGATCGTCAGTGGGTGAAGGGCGAGACGTCGGGCCATGTGCAGAAGGTGGTGGGGCTCCAGCTTGACTGCGACGGCGATGCGCTCCTGATGCTCGTGGAACAAGTTGGACCGGCGTGCCACACGGGGGCTGAGAGTTGCTTCGACACCGGGGGTGACCGGTGAGTACGGGCACGGCGCAGACGCTTGAACAGTTCAGGGTGCTGGCAACCGACCGCCGCGTTGTGCCGGCCACGCGCACGTTGCTTGCCGATGGCTTGACCGCGATTGGGCTGTTCGAAACGCTGTGCAGCGATCGCGCGGGAACATTCTTGCTGGAGTCCGCCGAGGCCGGGCGAGCGTGGTCTCGATATTCCTTCGTGGGCGTGCGGTCCGTAGCGATGCTGACCGAACGCGATGGACGTGCCGATTGGGTCGGCAAGGTTCCCGTGGGGCTGCCTCTGGAGGGTTCTGCATGGGACGTTCTGCGAACGTCTGTGGGAGTTCTCCACACACCGGAGGCACCCACAGAGGGTGGTCCACGCTTCATGAGTGGATTCGTAGGTGCTCTCGGCTACGACGTCGTACGGCGCTTCGAGAAACTCCCGGATGCGAATCCAACCGTGGTGGACGTACCGGAGGTGGCGTTCCTGCTCGCCACTGACTTGGCCGTTCTCGATCACTTCCGTGGAACCGTCACCTTGATTTCAACTGCCATCAACTTCGATGCAAGTGACGAGCGTGTCGACGAAGCCTGGCAGGAAGCATGTGACCGACTCGATGCGATGGAAGGCGCGCTGGCGGAAAGTCCACGAGTGGCGGTGTCGCACCTTGCAGCCAGCGATAGCGCAGCCATCCGCGCGCACACACCCGACGCTGAGTATCGGGCCTCGGTTGAGCGGGCCAAGGAGTACATCAGGGCCGGCGATGCCTTCCAGATCGTGCTGTCCCAGCGGTACTCGCTCCCCGTGACCGCTTCGGCGCTCGACGTTTATCGAGTGTTGCGGTCCTCCAATCCGAGTCCTTACATGTATTTGATTCGGATTCCTCGGGCCAATCCCGATGGATCTTTGTCTGACGTCAGTCATTTCGACGTGGTGGGGTCCTCGCCGGAAGCCTTGGTGACTGTGGAAGACGGCCATTGCACCGTGCATCCGATTGCCGGCACGCGCCCGCGCGGTAAAGATCCCCAGGAAGACAAGCGCCTGTCAGAGGAGTTACTCGCCGACCCCAAAGAACGTGCCGAACACGTCATGCTGGTTGATCTGGCGCGCAACGATCTAGGTCGAGTATGCGAGCCCGGCTCGATCGATGTCGCTGAGTTCATGGAAATCGAGCGCTATTCACATGTGATGCACATCGTGTCTACCGTTGCCGGGCAATTGAAATCCGATCAGGTGGCTTTAGATGCGTTGCGGGCGACTTTTCCCGCCGGAACGTTGAGCGGCGCGCCCAAGGTGCGGGCGATGGAGATCATCGATGAACTCGAAAGCAGCCGGCGAGGGCTCTATGGCGGAGTGGTGGGTTATGTCGACTTCTCCGGAAACCTTGATATGGCTATCGCCATTCGAACGGCGGTCATCCAAGGTGGACTCGCTCACGTCCAGGCCGGAGCTGGCATCGTCGCCGATTCCGACCCCATAGCCGAAGCGCAGGAATGCGCCAATAAAGCCGGCGCTGTGCTTTCCGCCATTGCGGTGGCCGAATCTTTGCAGCCCGTGAGCGCGCGGTCATCGTGAGCGAGTCGTTGTGAAGGTTCCGTTGTGAGTGGCCCCTCCCGTTCTGCCACGCGTCAGTACGTGGTCGTGCTGATGACGATCGTGGCTGGCTCGGCGCTGGCCTGGTGGGCCGCGTCCGGTGCCTGGATAGTCGTTGAGGAGTCCCTCCTTGGAGATGCCCAAGGCTCGCTCGCGCAGGCTGTGTCCCAACAGACCTTGGGTGCATCTGCTCTGGCTCCTGCTGCGGCGGCAATGCCCATCGTGGGTTTCGCCGGTGTCGCGGGCATCATCGGCTCGCGCGGCATCATCCGGCGACTGGTGGGGCTGCTCGTGGTGCTCGCGGGACTAGTCCTTGCATGGTCTGGTGCGCAGGCGGCGCTGTCTCTTCAGGTGGGTGAGGTCGTTTCGGCCGGTGAGATCGTGTCCGTTGGATTGGCATTTCCGATCGCTGCAGCCGTGGCTGGACTAGCGCTGATCGCAGGTGGAGCGGCGGTGGTTCTCCGCGGTCACCTGTGGCCCCATCTCGGCGCGAATTACGAACGCTCGACTAATCGACCCAGGGACGCCTGGGAGGCGATGGATCACGGCGTTGATCCAACCGCAGATTGACATATGGGACGTGATTGGATGGGCTCATGACGGCTACGAATCCGGCGGAATCGGCACACACGGACCACGAAGAGCCTCACGATGATCACGGCTCCACCCCCGCGGCATGGACTGCGGTGCTAATCATCACGCTCGCCTTCGTCGTCGGGACCGTAGCGATCGTCCTGGCGAACTGGACTTGGTTCTGGGTCGGTGTGGGTCTCGTCTTCGTGGGAGGCGTGGTGGGCAAGGTGATGCAGTCGATGGGACTGGGCAAGAAGGCCCCCCACCGGAATTCCTGACGGAATCCGAACATCGCCGAGCCCGGAATGTGACCGGGTCTCTGCCACTCTTGTCGCATGAGTGAACGCGGGCTTGTTCTGGTGGTGGAGGATGAGAAACCCATTTCGGACCTCCTTCGGTTGTACCTGCAGCGTGAGGGATTCGGCGTCCACGCGGAGTTCGACGGCGCCGGCGGCCTCACCGCAGCTCGGACCAAACATCCGGTTGCGGTGATCTTGGATGTCGGGCTTCCGGGCATCGACGGAACCGAGATATGTCGAACGCTTCGAGCGGAGGACAACTGGGTTCCGGTGATCTTCTGTACTGCCCGCGATGACGAGGTTGATCGGGTGCTCGGATTGGAATTGGGGGCCGACGACTACGTCACAAAGCCCTTCAGCCCACGCGAGCTCGTGGCGCGCGTCAAGTCACTCGTTCGTCGATCCGCACTCGCGCAGCGAGGTCTAGGTCCACTGCACTCTGGTCGCGTCACAGTAGACGTGACCCGCAGGCGCGTGCTTGTTGATGATCAGGACGTCCAACTGACGGCCACGGAGTTCGATCTCCTCGCCCACCTGATGTCCGAACCTGGTCGAGTGTTCAGCCGTGATCAGTTGCTCGCAGAGGTGTGGGGTTACGCCTCCGTCGTAGGAACGCGAACCGTAGATGTCCATGTGGCCCAACTGCGGGCCAAACTCGGCGACGCCAGCCCGATTCGAACGGTTCGCGGTGCCGGTTATTCCGTGGAATCGGATTCATGAGTCGCACGATGCTCAGCGACACCCAGGAGCCAAGACGCAAGCGCTGGGGAATCGTGACGCAGACCATGGTGCTCGTCAGCGCGATCGCCACGATCGCGGTACTTGTTGCTGGGGTAGCTTCATTCCCCTTTGTGCGCGCAGCTGCTGAGGGGCAAGCTCAGGGAAAGTTAGCAAGTTTGGCCGATGTGACAGCCGCCTACGCCGATCGACGCATTCAAACCCGAGACCAACTCCTGCCAAGGCCACTTGCCCGAGTGCTCGGACGCGAAGAGATCTCGGGTTACGTGATCGAGCGCGGCGCTTTGCCCCCGTCAGAGATACCCGAGGATCTTGTTGCGGCCGCGAATGACGGCGATGCGGTGTCAGCGCGGGTGCAAACACCGAATGGCTCGACGGTTCTGATCGAAGGACGCCCGATTGCAGGCGGCGCATTGTTCTTGTCGCAACCGTTAACGGCTGCAAGTGCGGTGACCGGAATATTTATTGTTCGCATCGTCGGTGCCTTGATCTTGGGTCTTGTTATTGCCGTGGTGATCGGCTATCTCGTGGCTCGTCGGTTGACACGACCCCTACGCGCCGCCCAGCAGGCAGCCCATCGCATGGCGTCGGGTTCGCGCGATGAGGAATTACGCGTCCAAGGTCCGTCGGAGGTGGCCGACATCGCGGAGGCCTTGAATGCGCTCAACGCGGCACTCGTCGCATCGGAGGGGCGTCAGCGCGATTTTCTGCTGTCGGTTTCCCATGAACTGCGCACGCCGTTGACAGCTGTTAAGGGATACGGAGAGGCGCTCGCCGACGACGTCCTTCCCGCAGTCGAAATTCCCACAGTTGGCGAAACGATCGCATCGGAAGCAACGCGTTTGAATCGCCTCGTTAACGATCTGCTTGACCTAGCTCGGATGGGTGCTGTTGATTTCAACATCACAACGACCGACATCGAACTCAGCGAGGTAATCGACGAAACCGCGCGGGTATGGACGGATAGATGTAGCCGAGAAGGGGTGCACTTCACATCGTTGGGTGCCCAAAGACCGGTGGTGGTGAGAGCCGATGCGATGCGAGTCCGTCAGATCCTGGACAATCTGCTGGAGAATGCATTAAGGCTTTCCCCTCGTGATTCATCCATCACCGTCAGTGTTCACACGGATCTTGAGTTGACGGGTGGCCCGTTCGCTGTAGTCGAAGTTCGCGACAGTGGCCCGGGCTTAACGGCTGAAGATCTCAACGTTGCGTTCCAACCGGGGGCTTTGCACGAGAGGTATCGAGGGATTCGTCCGGTGGGTACGGGACTGGGGTTAGCTCTGGTATCCCGATTGGCGACCGCCATGGGAGGTTCCGCCACCGTCACAAGTTCCCCCGGTGAAGGCACGTCCTTTTGGGTCCGCTTGCCGCTGGCTGCGACGTAGGCTGGACATCGTGCACGAGGGAACGCAAGCGCAGCTGGCAATCGGTCAACGGTCGCGCCGGCGTCGCATGGCTCCTGTCATTGCAACCGGCATCGCGGCAATCGTCGGTTCGATCTATTTGCGCGCGGTCGATCCGAACGTGCCCGGTCACTATCCGGGTTGTCCGAGCCAATTCCTTCTGGGAGTCGACTGCCCCGGATGCGGTGGCATGCGCGGTACCTATGATCTCTTGCACGGCGATGTAGCCGGAATGCTGGACGACAACATTCTTCTCGTCTTAGCGATCCCGCTTGCGATTTGCGCTTTTGCTGTGTGGGCGTATCGCTCGTGGACTGGACGCAAGCCGCCCATAGACATTGCGCGACAAACTCGGCAGACCCGAATGTGGGTGTGGGTGCTGATTGGTGTGCTGGCTTTCGGGGTGGTTCGCAACCTTGTTCCGTTCCTGGGGTCGGGCCCGGGGTAGAGCCCCGATTGCCGCGCGTGGATACCGGCGTACTGTGGCCTTGTGAATGTGCTCGAGGACATCGTTGCGGGAGTACGCGAGGATGTCGCGCGGCGGATGAGCACTGTTCCCCTCGATAAACTCAAACAGCGCTCCACGCGGGTTCCCTGCGCTCGCGATCCTCGAGCGTTACTGCGCAGCGATGAGATATGCGTCATTGCTGAAGTCAAGCGAGAAAGTCCGAGCCGCGGACCGCTAGCAGACATTGCTGATCCGGCGGCGTTAGCACGCGACTACGAAGCAGGCGGTGCCCACTGCATCAGCGTGCTCACCGAAGAACGGCGCTTTGGGGGGAGCCTCAATGACTTGGCGGCCGTTCGGGCTGCAGTCGATATCCCGATCCTGCGCAAGGACTTCATCGTCGGTAGCTACCAACTTTGGGAAGCGCGGGCCTACGGGGCGGATTTGGTGTTACTTATCGTTGCGGCGCTCGAACAAGATGCACTCGTGTCACTCGTCGAGCGGGCGCGCAGCCTCGGCCTGACACCATTAGTCGAGGTCCACGATGAGGCCGAAGTCCTGCGGGCGCTTGACGCCGGAGCCGATGTGATCGGTGTGAACGCTCGAAACTTGAAGACGCTCGAAATCGACCGAACCGTCTTCCCCAGAATCGCTCACTTGATTCCGGATTCTTGCATCAAGATCGCCGAGTCTGGTGTCCGTGAACCGCACGATCTCATTGCCTACGCGGAGGCTGGTGCTGATGCGGTGCTAGTGGGGGAGAGCCTGGTGACGGGCAAGGACCCTCGGGCTGCAGTTCATGACCTCGTCACCGCCGGGTCTCATCCGGCGCTTCGGCAGATGCGAAGGTCTACGTCATGACTGCCACCGAGGAATCCACTGGTCACTTTGGTCCTTACGGCGGCCGTTTCGTACCCGAAGCCTTGATGGCGGCGTTGGACGAATTGGAGGCGGCATTCGATGCCGCGACTGCCGATCCGCTGTTTGCCCACGAACTATCTGAGCTTGAACGCGACTACACCGGTCGCCCGTCTCCTCTCACCCGCGCTCGGCGCTTCGAGGAGCATTGCGGCGGCGCGCGCGTGTACCTCAAGCGTGAGGACCTGAATCACACCGGATCGCACAAGATCAACAACGTCCTCGGACAAGCCTTGCTGACCAAGCGGATGGGTAAGTCGCGCATCATCGCTGAGACCGGCGCAGGCCAGCACGGGGTCGCCTCCGCAACCGCTGCTGCCTTGATGGGCCTGGAGTGTGTCGTGTACATGGGCTTGGAAGACACCAAGCGTCAAGCACTCAATGTCGCGCGCATGGAACTGCTGGGTGCAACTGTTGTCCCGGTGGAAACCGGTAGCCAAACACTCAAGGACGCCATCAATGAAGCGATGCGCGATTGGGTCACGAATGTCAACCACACGCACTA
The DNA here is from genome assembly GCA_027729865.1 of Actinomycetota bacterium. GTDB lineage: Bacteria > Actinomycetota > Actinomycetes > S36-B12 > S36-B12 > S36-B12. The sequence continues at coordinate 6,540 of JAQCBM010000017.1, read as the reverse complement.
TTTGCTGGGAACCGTCACCGGTCCCTCACCGTTCCCTCGAATGGTTAGGCACTTCCACAGCGTGATCGGAACCGAGTCCCGCAAGCAGATCCTCGAGGTGGAAGGTCGTTTGCCGGATGCGGTTGTTGCCTGCGTAGGAGGTGGATCGAATGCGATGGGCCTGTTCTCGGGCTTCATGGACGATCCGCAAGTTCGACTCGTCGGATATGAAGCCGGCGGCGAGGGCGTTGAGACTGGCAAGCATGCAGCGAGGTTCGCGGTGGGCGCTCCTGGCGTGTTGCACGGAGCTCGTACCTACGTGATGCAGGACGAATGGGGTCAAACTGTGCCCTCGCACTCCATCAGCGCTGGGCTGGACTACCCAGGTGTAGGCCCGGAGCATGCGTGGTTGCACGACACTGGGCGGGCAACGTACGAACCTGTCACCGACGCACAGGCGATGGAGGCGTTCTCATTGATGAGTCGCACTGAAGGCATCATTCCGGCAATCGAGACCGCTCACGCGCTCGCTGGTGCGATGCGGTTGGGCCGTGAGTTGGGGCCGGACTCTGTCATCGTTGTAAACCTTTCGGGGCGTGGCGACAAGGACGTCGTGACCGCCGCGCAGTGGTTCGGCATGGATATCGGCTAGTAGCGCCAAGAGATGAACCCGCGCACCGCTGCGGTCTTTGAGACCGCTCGTCACGAAGGCCGTGCCGCCTTGATCGGCTACCTACCTGCCGGTTTCCCCACGGTTGACGCCAGTATCGAGTTGATCCAGACCATGTTCGCCGGGGGTGTCGATCTCGTAGAAGTAGGCCTGCCGTACTCGGATCCCTTGATGGATGGGCCGGCGATCCAACAGGCTGTAGAAACCGCCCTAGCGGCGGGAGTCACCACAACGGACGTGATGCGCGTGGTGAGCGAAGTTGCACCTGCCGAGAACCAGGCCGTGGTGGTCATGAGCTACTGGAATCCGATTGAGCGCTACGGCCAGAGTCGGTTCGCGAACGACCTGCATGCTGCAGGTGGCAGTGGTGTCATCACGCCGGACTTGATCCCCGAGGAATCTGGCGAGTGGATCGAGGCCACCAACGCCGCCGGAATCGATCGCACGTTCCTGGTAGCCCCTTCCTCCACGGATGCCCGCATCGATCGAGTTGCGTCGGCCTGCACGGGCTTTGTCTATGCGGCATCGACCATGGGTGTCACCGGAGCGCGGGATCAAGTCAGTTCTGCAGCACCTGAACTGGTGGCGCGCGTTCGACCCTTCACTGACGCCCCGATCGGAGTGGGATTGGGGGTCTCGAGCGCACGGCAGGCCGCCGATATCGCCGGTTACGCCAACGCCGTGATCGTCGGATCGGCGTTCGTCCGGCGGATTCTCGATTCACCCGATATCGATTCGGCAAAGGCTGCAGTCCGAGATTTCGCCGCTGAATTGGCTGCGGGCGTGCGGGCGGGCGGGTCGTTGCGGTAGTTGACCGTTGCCAGCACCTCCCGCGGGGGATAGACGAGTGCTCAATTAGTCTGAGACGGCTCGGGTAGGTCGAGCGAGTAGCCCACACAGGTTCGAAAGAGGGAACATGGCAGCCGGAAGTAAGGACAGACGGGAACGAGCCGCCGCAGCGCGTGCGGAAGCCCAGGCCGGGGAGAAGCGTCGCGAGCGCATCGTTCGCGTCGTTGGAGCCCTTGCGGTTGTAGCCGTCGTAGCCGGCATCATCGGTGTGGCCGTCTTCGCGCGAAACACCGAAGGCAGTGCAACCGGCGTACAGGTCGTCGATCCCGATCCCAGCGCCCCGGTACCTGCAGGTGTGCTCGGTGCTGACAGTGAATGGGCCTTCGGCGTTCCCTACGGAACCGGCGGTGAGAACGTTCCCGTTTTGGAGTTGTGGGAGGACTTTCAGTGCCCCGCCTGTGCGGCTTTGGAGGAGACCAATGGTGCGGGTATCGCCGAACTGGCCGAAACCGGCGTCGCCCGACTCATCTACCGGCCAACAGGATTCTTGGACCGCAACCTCGGCAACGATGCCTCTAATCGGGCTATCGGCGCCTGGGGGTGCGCAATCGATCAAGGGTTCACGCGTGAATTCCACGACGCCGTGTACGCGAACCAGCCTCAGGTGGAAGGCGATGGCTGGCCGAACGAGGACTTCATCGCAATTGCCGAGGAGGTCGGAATGGGCGGTGAGCAACTCGATGAATTCACGCAGTGCGTCAACGATGGCACCTACCGCGTGTGGGCCGCGAACTCGACTCAAGCGTTCTACGACGAAAACATCCCAGGCACTCCGTTCGGTCGCATTGACGGGGTGGAGATTGACAACGCGACGTTGGCCGATCAGGCGGCGCTGCTTGCAGCCCTCACCGCGGCAGCGGGCAACTGACGCATGTTCCTCGCCAGCATCCCCAGCCCTGATCAGGGGTCATGGAACCTTGGGCCCATACCTCTGCGCGGCTACGCGCTGGCGATCATCCTGGGGATCGTCGTCGCCATTTGGCTGGGCAACAAGCGCTATGTAGCTCGCGGCGGACAACCCGGGCTGATCACCGACATCGCGCTGTGGGCGGTGCCGTTCGGCATCGTGGGTGGACGGATCTATCACGTGCTCAGCGATTGGCAGATCTACTTCGGGCCCGATGGACGCGGCCTCGTAGCTGCCCTTCGCATCTGGGACGGCGGACTGGGTATTTGGGGTGCCGTTGCATTCGGGGCCATTGGTGCGTGGATCGCAGCCCGCCGACACCACGTCGCGTTGCCGCCCATCGCCGATGCCATTGCTCCGGGCATCGCTCTGGCGCAAGCCATCGGTCGCTGGGGTAACTGGTTCAACCAGGAACTCTTCGGGCGGCCCACGGACCTTCCCTGGGCATTGGAGATCTCCGAGGGTCGACGCCCGGCCGGTTATGAGCAGTTCGAGACGTTCCACCCCACGTTCTTGTACGAGTCAATCTGGCTCGTCGGAGTTGCGTTGGTGGTCATCTGGGCCGATCGACGCTTCCGGATGGGTCACGGTCGGGCGTTTGCCCTGTATGTCCTCCTCTACACGCTCGGTCGAGTATGGATCGAAGCCCTGCGCATTGACCCGGTGAATACGGTCGGTGGCCTGCGATTGAACGTGTGGACGTCCATCATCGTCGGGCTCAGCGCGCTGATCTACCTCGTGTGGTCTGCGCGAACGCGTCCGGGCCGCGAGGTCCTCGAACAGCCTGAGGCGGCCGACACGGATAAGAGCCCCCGGGCGCCCTCACCTGCCGATAACTCGACGCCCCGGTAAACTCCTTCTCCCACGGGCCAACGTCGTCCCGTGACCTGGTGAATCCCCATTCGCTTGGGTCACTCTCTGCACGGACGACGAAAGGCACCCAGTGCTCGATCGCTACTCGACACACCCCGAAGTCCAGGGCCTGTACGACCCACGCGCGGAAAAGGACGCGTGCGGCGTTGCGTTCGTCGCGACCCTGACCGGGCAACCGAGCTACGCGGTGGTTCAGCAAGCCCTGACGGCGTTGGTGAACCTCGAGCACCGAGGTGCCTCGGGCAGTGAGCCGGACAGTGGCGATGGTGCCGGCATATTGCTTCAGGTGCCCGATGCTTTGCTTCGGCGCGTCAGTGGCGTCGAATTGCCGCCGGCCGGGTTCTACGCAACCGGCATCGGATTCCTACCGCTTGACCTCCAAGAACGCGCAGAGGTCATGCGCACGATTAGTGCCATCGCCGACGACGAAGGCATTGCGATTCTCGGATGGCGGGAGGTTCCCACCGACCCAACCCTGGTGGGTGCGACCGCCCGTTCATGTATGCCGGCGTTCTGGCAGATTTTCTTGGCTGATACGGCGGGTGAGGCGTCTGGTTTGGAGCTGGATCGCCTTGTGTACGGAGCACGAAAGCGCATCGAGCGCGAGGTGGGTATCTACTTTGCATCGCTGTCCTCGCGCACCATGGTCTACAAGGGAATGCTCACTACCGGACAACTGGCACCGTTTTACCCCGACCTCAGCGAGTCAGATATCGCCTCGACGCTCGCGATGGTGCACTCTCGATTTTCGACCAACACCTTCCCGTCGTGGCCGCTTGCGCATCCCTATCGGCTAATCGCACACAACGGTGAAATCAATACGGTCCAGGGCAATCGAAACTGGATGACAACTCGTGAAGCAATGCTCACCAGCGACGTCATTCCTGGTGACATGACGCGCTTGTTCCCGATTTGCACGCCCGGCGCGAGTGACTCAGCGAGTTTCGATGAGGTACTAGAACTGTTGCACCTTGGCGGACGTTCGTTGCCTCAAGCCGTGTTGATGATGATCCCCGAAGCGTGGGAGAACAACCCGGACATGGATCCCAAGCGCCGGGCTTTCTATGAGTTCTACGCCACGTTGATGGAGCCGTGGGACGGCCCGGCGAACGTGTGCTTCACCGATGGAACCCAAATCGGTGCTGTTCTGGATCGCAATGGATTGCGCCCGGGGCGGTTTTGGGTCACGACCGACGGTTTGGTCGTCTTGGCATCCGAGGCGGGTGTGTTGGACATCGATCCAGCCACGGTCGTACGGAAGGGCAGGCTCCAACCCGGACGCATGTTCTTGGTGGACACTGCCGAAGGTCGCATCATCGAGGATCACGAGATCAAGGCTGAACTGGCCGATGAGGAGCCCTATGCCGAGTGGTTGGACAGTGGGCTGATCCATCTGGAGGAGCTGCCCGAGCGAGAGCATGTTGTCCACACTCATGAGTCGGTGGCTCGTCGACAACAGACCTTCGGTTACACGCAAGAAGAACTTCGAGTAATCATGGAGCCGATGGCACGAAACGGTGCCGAACCGATCGGCTCGATGGGAACGGATACTCCGATCGCTGCGTTGTCCGACAAGCCGCGTCTGCTTTTTGACTACTTCAGTCAACTGTTCGCCCAGGTCACGAATCCGCCGCTGGATGCGATCCGTGAGGAAATCGTCACATCTCTGGCGAGCCTTATCGGCCCGGAAGGCAATCTCCTGGAATCCCAGCCCGGCCATTGCCGCCAGGTCGTGCTGCCGTTCCCGGTCATCGATAACGACGAACTCGCGAAGATTTTGCACATCAATGCCGATGGCGAGCTCCCGGAGTTTGCTGCTACTCGGGTCAAGGGCCTGTACCCGGTCGGTGGCGGGGGAGCAGCCCTGGAGAAGCGCCTTGGGGAGATCTTCAACGAGGTGGACGCGCTGATTCGTCAGGGCAAGCGCTTCATCGTCCTGTCCGATCGCGATAGCAACACGCAGATGGCCCCGATTCCGTCGCTGCTGCTGTGTGCAGCGGTTCACCACCACCTTGTGCGAACCAAGGCGCGAAGCCAAATTAGTTTGCTCGTGGAAAGCGGCGACGTTCGCGAGGTGCACCATATTGCGCTACTCGTGGGTTACGGCGCTGCAGCCGTCAATCCCTACCTTGCGCTGGAGACCGTCGAAGATCTGGTTGCCCGCAACGTTATTCAGGGCATCTCGCCGGAAAAAGCGGTGCGCAACTACATCAAGGCGCTCGGCAAAGGCCTGTTGAAGGTTATGTCGAAGATGGGTGTATCCACCGTCGCCTCGTACCGCGGAGCGCAGATCTTCGAGGCCATTGGGCTATCGCAGGATTTCATTGATGCGTACTTCACCGGAACCGTCACCAAGCTCGGTGGAGTAGGTATCGATGTCATCGCAGAAGAAGTAGCGCGACGCCACGCCACCGCCTATCCGCCGTCGGGTATTTCGCCTGCGCATCGCGTTTTGGCTGATGGCGGTGAGTACCAGTGGCGCAGAGACGGAGAACCGCATCTGTTCGACCCGGAGACGGTATTTCGTTTGCAGCATGCCACCCGCAGTAAGCGATTCGACATCTTCCGCGAGTACACCGAGCGAGTGAATCAGCAGGCCGAGCGCTTGATGACACTTCGCGGCCTGTTCTCATTCAAGGAGGGTGAGCGCGAGCCGATTCCGATCGAGGAAGTTGAATCGATCGAGTCGATCGTCACCCGTTTCTCGACCGGTGCCATGTCCTATGGATCAATTTCCGCCGAGGCGCACGAAACGCTTGCCATCGCGATGAATCGGCTTGGAGCAAAGTCCAATACCGGTGAAGGAGGCGAAGACCCTGAGCGCTACGTCCCGTTGGATAACGGAGATTCCAAGCGGTCGGCGATCAAGCAGGTTGCTTCCGGCCGATTCGGAGTCACGAGCGAGTACCTCGTCAACAGCGATGACATCCAGATCAAGATGGCGCAAGGCGCCAAGCCTGGCGAGGGCGGGCAATTGCCGGGACACAAGGTGTACCCGTGGATCGCGAAAACCCGACACTCAACGCCGGGCGTAGGTTTGATCTCACCTCCGCCGCACCATGACATCTACTCGATCGAGGATCTCGCGCAATTGATCCACGATCTGAAGAATGCGAATCCATTGGCCCGTATCCATGTGAAGCTCGTGGCCGAAGTGGGCGTGGGAACGGTCGCCGCAGGTGTCTCGAAGGCGCACGCGGATGTCGTGTTGATCTCCGGACACGACGGTGGCACAGGGGCATCACCGCTCACGTCTTTGAAG
>JAQCBM010000378.1 GCA_027729865.1 Actinomycetota bacterium | reverse complement strand
TTCACCAGGTGGGAGACCACGTCTTCCTTGCCGGGCTTGCGCACATCGAGCCACCACTGGCCGGTGAGGGCCACCATGCCCACCAGCGCCTGGGAGTAGACCCCTGCGTACTTGGTGCTGATGTCGTGGTTATCGAATTCCCGGGCGAGCAGGTGTTCCACCTGCGCGGCGATGTCGACGATCAAACTCGCGAAGGATCCGCTGGATTGCGAGACGGGTGAATCGCGGACCAGGATTCGAAAGCCGTCGGGGTTGGTGTCGATGTAATCGAACAACGCCATCCCCGCTTGTTCGAGCAGCGCTCGCGCGCCACCGGCGGTGAGTGCATCTGAGATCGAATGCAGCAGATCGTTCATCTCTCGATCGACGAGGACTGCGTACAGTCCTTCCTTGCCACCGAAGTGCTCGTACACGACTGGCTTGGACACCCCGGCTTTCGCCGCGATCTCCTCGACGCTCACCGCTTCGAACCCTTTATCGGCGAACAGCGAGCGACCGACGTCGAGCAGTTGCTCACGACGTTCCTGTCCGGTCATGCGCATCTTGACCTTGGTCCGCGTCTTGCTAGTCCGTCGAGCGGGCCTTGGTGTCGAACGTGCGGTAGCCGTACTCAGTTCGATGACCGTTGAATCGGCTGCGCTCTCCGAAGCGTCGTCGTTGACGGTAGGGAGCGGTGTCACGCCTGGACGGTCTCGTGCACAGCCTCGGCGGCAGCCTTATCTGCTACAGCCTTCTCGTAGCCGCGGATGCGTGGCGCCATCGACGGATCGATGAGCTTCTTGGCCAAACGCTCGGGCTTCGGCCAACGCACATCCGAGGCCAGGTTCATGCGCTCCAGGGCCCGGATGAACCCTGCGCTTGGATCGATCTGACCCTTGAGCACGCCGTGACGTGCGCAGGTCGGATCGACGTGGTGCAGGTTGTGCCAGGACTCACCGAAGGACGGGATGGCCAGCCAGTTAACGTTGCTCGACAGGTCGCGGCTCTTGAAAGGACGCTTGCCGAACACGTGGCAGATGGAGTTGATCGACCAGGTCACGTGGTGCACGAATGCAACGCGGACAACGCCACCCCAAAACATGCCGGTCAGGAAACCAAGCCACGACCACGTGATCAGACCGCCGATGATGCCGGGGAGCAGGAATGTCATCACCACGATGAACGGGAATGCGTTGTTGATGCGTTGCAGATCTTTGTCGTCGCGAATGTCCGGCGCGTATTGGTCGACGGTTGCCTGCTCTTCGGAGAAAAGCCAACCCATGTGCGCGAAAACCAGGCCCTTGGCAATCGCCTTGCGCGAGGTGCCAAAGCGCCACGGGGAATGAGGGTCGCCGATCTCGTCGGAGAACTTGTGGTGCTTGCGGTGGTCGGCAACCCACTGGTTGATCGAACCCTCGAGGGCGTAGGAGCCCATGAGTGCGAGCGCGATCTTCACCGGACGCGGTGCCTTGAAGGAACCATGGGTGAAGTAGCGGTGGTACCCGACGGTGATGCCCAGGCCGGTGAGCGCCCAGAAGCCCAGGAATAAGCCCAGATCAACCCACGAGACAAGGCCCCAGTAGATCATCGGGATGACGCCCAGCACGGCGACCGTTGGTCCGATGACGAAAATTCCGATGGTGATCTTCATCGGCGTGCTGAGGAAGAGAGCATCGCCCTCGTCGATCTTCTCGAAATCTTGCACCAGTGCCATGGGGTTCCTTCCGGCTGCACTTTGACCAAACTTACGGTTGCGTAGGTTACGGTAGCGTAACCCATGGCTCGACCGCCACCCTTTCGCAGAATTCGGCGGGTCCTGGGCAAGGTTCTAGGGTTAGCAACCGCGTCGACGATCCCCGGTCGTCTAGTGGCAGGACAGCGGACTTTGAATCCGTCAACGGAGGTTCGAATCCTCCCCGGGGAGCCAACGTCAGTGTTGTGAATTCACGATCGCGGTCGGCTCGTGAGCCACACAACCGCCCCTGCGATCACCAAAGCCGTCGAGACAAGAAAAGTAATTCCGCCTACCACAATGAGAGCAGTGAAGGGAAGGCGAGAGATGGGCTCGCTAATGACACCGCCTGCGTCGAGGGTGGCGTCTGCGGATCCAACGATCACCCACAGCACCAGAGTGACGACGTAGCCAACCAACGCCGCAATCAACATTCGTCGAACCGTCATGACAAAGCCTGTGCGTCGGACGCGCGACGGCGTGAACTCAACGAAATGAGTGTTGCCATAGCCACGAAAACCACAGCTCCCACAAGCGCCCATCCGACAGTGATGACGAGAATCAGGAAATCGACCACAGGCGTTCCGTCCTGCACAGCTGCCAATGCGTAGAAAGCAAGACCCATCAACGCCCCGACCACCAGGCCTTCCCACGCACCCCGCCACAGGAGACCTGCGAAGGATGCTCCGGCCACACGTCGAATCGTCCACGAGTGCGTGCGCCAAGCGATGACCAGCAACAGGGCCCCAGCTGCCAACAGAATCTGCGGCGTCGTGGGGCCCGAGAGTCCGTCACCTGCACCGATCGACAGCCAAGCCCACGCACCACTGACCCCGATGCCGATGGCTACAGGCAATACCCAGAACTTCATCGACAGATCTCTCAGACTTCGAGTGGAGCTCGGTGGCGTCGGGCCACTCGCGGCACCCACGCAAGTGCGATCACGATCGTCACGATTCCGGCGACGACCCCGAATTCACCCA
>JAQCBM010000377.1 GCA_027729865.1 Actinomycetota bacterium | reverse complement strand
AAGTTCGGGGGAGGCTCCTACACGGCTTCTGGTGGCCTGCATGGCGTTGGTGCCTCTGTTGTGAATGCCCTCAGTTCCCGGCTCGACGTCGAGGTAGATCGAGGCGGAAAAACGCATGGAATGAGCTTCCGGCGTGGCGTGCCTGGTGTGTTCGTTGGCGATGGCCCCGACGCCGACTTCGCCCGCAAGGGCGGTCTGGAGGTGGTGGGCAAGGCGCCAAGAACGAGAACGGGTACGCGGGTTCGCTGGTGGGCCGATTCCCAAGTATTCACCAAGGACGCGGCCTACGATCGCGTCGCTTTGCGCGAACGGGCCATCCAAAGCAGTTTCCTTGTTCCGGGTCTGACGATCACGTTGCGCGATGAACGCGATCCTGCTGACCTGTGGGAAGAGGTGCTCGTCCACAAAGGTGGGCTGAGTGAGTACGTGGAGTACCTCGCCCACGGACAGTCGGTGTGCTCAGTGATTCACCTGCGCGGTTCGGGTCATTTCCACGAGACCGTGCCGGTTCTGGACGACAAGGGGCACATGTCCACACAAGAGGTTGAGCGTGACCTAGCGGTCGAGGTGGCGCTGCAGTGGGACGAGGCTTACGACACCGAAATTCGAAGCTTCGTCAACGTCATCGCTACCCCGAAGGGCGGCACGCACGTGGCAGGGTTCGAGCGGGCCCTCGTGAAGGTCGTCAACGACCAGCTGAAGGCGGCGCGCATTCTGAAGGCCTCCGAAGGTGCGATCACCAAAGAGGATGCCCTCGAAGGGCTCACCGCAGTAGTGGCTGTTCGGTTGGCGGAGCCCCAGTTCGAAGGGCAGACCAAGGAGATTCTCGGTACGCCGGCGGTGAGCAGAATCGTGGGAAATGTTGTGTCGAAAGAACTGGCAACGTGGTTTACGAAACCACCGCGCGGAGAAAAGGCGGCTGCTCGGGCGGTATTGGACAAGGTCGCCTCAGCCATGAGGACACGCATCGCCGCTCGGGCCCATCGAGACACCCAGCGCAGGAAGTCAGCGCTGGAAACGTCGTCTCTGCCGGCGAAGTTGGTGGACTGCCGTCGGGCGGGGTCGGAAGGCACCGAGTTGTTCATAGTCGAGGGCGATAGCGCGCTCGGCACCGCCAAGACGGCTCGGGATGCGGAGTTCCAAGCTCTCCTTCCCATCCGCGGCAAAATCTTGAATGTCCAAAAGGCGTCTTTGGCGGACATGCTCAAGAACACCGAGTGTGCGGCGATCATTCAGGTCATCGGAGCTGGCTCGGGTCGAACATTTGACCTCGACCAGGTGCGTTACGACAAGATCATTTTGATGTCGGACGCCGATGTCGACGGCGCGCACATCCGCTGTCTGCTCCTGACCTTGATCCACCGCTATCTCCCAGGGCTACTGGAAGCCGGGCGGGTGTATGCGGCAGTACCGCCGTTGCACCGGATCGAGATCATCGGCAAGAGTGGTGGGAAACGCTCGGGGAACGAAGTCGTCTACGCCTACTCCGATGCCGAAATGCAGGCGTTGGTCAAGGACGCCACATCCAAGGGCAGGCGCATCAAGGAGCCGGTGCAGCGCTACAAGGGTTTGGGCGAGATGGACGCGGGTCAATTGCGGGAAACCACGATGGATCCGACCCGGAGAACTCTGCGCCGCATGACCGTGGGCGAGGCGGCGGGGGCAGCGGATGTCTTCGAACTGCTGATGGGGGAGAGTGTGGCACCGCGGCGGGACTTCATTATCGCTGGAGCGCGTGAGCTAGACGTCTCTCGCATTGATACGTAAGGGGCGTGTACATGGAAAATCTGGCGCGAGAGTTCCCGTACGACGCTTTCGATGACGTGCTCCAGGCAAACGCCGAGTACGCACGTACGTTCCGCAATCAGCTCTTGACCGGTCAAGCGTTACGGGGTTTGGCGATTGTGACCTGCATCGACTCCCGGATCGCACCGTTGGAGATCGTCGGTATGGCGGCCGGTGATGCCAAGATCCTTCGTAATGCCGGAGCACGAGTCACCGATGACGTCCTGCGCACTTTGGTGCTGGCTGTGCACTTGCTCGGTGTCACGCGGGTTCTGGTGATGCCGCACACAGACTGCAGGATGGCGTCAGCAGACGAGGATCAGATGCATTCCGCGATCTATGAAGCATCGGGCGTGGATTCTCGATCACTCGAAATCAGAACGGTCTCCGATCAACTCCAGGCTTTGCGCTCGGACGTGCTACGAGTTCGCACCTTTCCGTTCCTACCCGCGGAACTGATCGTGGGAGGCGCGATTTTCGATGTGCATACGGGAAATCTGACTACAGTTGCCGCGTGAGTCTTCGCGTTGCGATCGTCGGTTCCGGGCCTTCGGGCATGTACGCAGCCGATGCCTTACTTGAACGCGGCATCGAAGTGGACGTCATCGACCGGCTACCTGTTCCGTTCGGCCTAGTTCGATACGGCGTTGCGCCGGACCACACCAGCATTCGATCGGTTCGGGACACGCTGGATCAGATCTGGGACAAGCCGGGGATTCGGTTCGTGGGCAATGTGTACGTGGGTCGAGACGTGTCTATCGAAGAACTACAAAATGCCTACCACGCAGTGATTCTTACCTACGGCGCCTCGTCAGACCGCAGGCTCGGAATCGAAGGTGAGGACCTCATCGGCAGCGTTGCGGCCACCGACTTCGTGGCCTGGTACACCGGAAATCCGGACTACCAAGG
>JAQCBM010000376.1 GCA_027729865.1 Actinomycetota bacterium | reverse complement strand
ACGTACTCTCCGCATTCCAATCCGAGATTCCCGATTCACCTTGGCAGACCTCGGTTAGTGCGCGCACAACGGCGATGACCGGGTCGACATGTGCACCGAATCCCATGAGTATCCGTCCGCCTTCGGGAGTTGCAGTAAGAGCAACCATTGCGGGGATGCCGAGGTCGGAGGTGATGTCGAGTACCCACACGTCGCGACCTCGGGCACGCAGGGGCGCTATGGCAGCTCGCACGCGGGGATCATCGGTCGCGTCAAGGTCGATGCCCGGCCGGTGCGCGCGTGAATACCACCACAGGGCGACCGAGTCCCTTTCTACGAGCTCGAGGAGCCCCTGCAGGAGTGCCTCGTCGACCGAATTCCCTGCGGCCACACCATTGCTGCACCCGCGCAGCGATCCTGGGCCGGTCTGCGGGACACCAAGGTAGGCAATAGCTGAAGGAATCCAGGCTCGCCGATCATCGGCGATGCCCCGCACCTGCGACCAGGCGTGTCCTTGATCCACCGTGAAGGTCTGCGGCACGTAGTGGAAGCGATGAGTGGGCGAACCGTCAAGCTTTGCGGCAGCAATCTGTGCAGCGCTATACAGCTGAATGTCGTTGGGATGAATCGCACGTTCGAGGTCATCCATGCGTGCAACCTGCACGCCCTCATCTCCCTGCCAAATCATCGATTGGCGCTCAAGCGCTTCCGCGAGTGCACCGGCCTGCGAACTTGCGATCGTGAGCCCTTTGCCCATGGCACTTAGCCGCAGGGAGGCGCGCAGCCCGTCAAGGTCTTGTCGGTCATTCCAGACAGGATTCAGACCGGCGCGGTGCACGCGTAGTGAGGGATCCCCGACGATGCACACCTCCGGCACGATTCCGAGCACGTCGCTCACGAGGTGCTCGTACGTCTGCCAGGTCGTCTCAGGTTCGACGGTGCGCAACCCTCCACCGTCGTTGGACGAGATCATCTGCCTATCAAGATCACGTTCAAGGTTGACGGTGGATTTCCCTCCTGAATCGCAGGTGACGCAGCCCGGCACCGGCACGAGTGCATGCCGGCGCGATTCCAAACTGACCGGGTTGATGCTGTGGCAGTCATCTTCTGCGGTAGAGGTCCCCCCAAGTCCTCGCCCCTCTGCTACCGAGGTGATCATGCCTGCGGCGAGGGCGGGCGCTGCCGGGTGCAGGTTCGGTGAGATCGGAGGCCGATCGAGGCCGGCGAGACGGGCACTCATCAGGTCTACAGAACGTCGGCGTTCGTGCCGGGTAGCGAAGCAGTCTGCGCATCCGTAGCCCGGGCCCAGCAGCGGTCCGACGAGCACTTCATCACCGCGCATCCGCACGGGGAGCCAGCGCCCCTGGTCCGCATGCTCAGCCACGTTGAGGAGATCATCAAGGACGACCACCGTCAGTTCTGCGTTGTTGCGGACCACCTCTGTTCCGGTCGCCTCCAGGGTCTGTTGCAAGGCCTTTACTTGAGCCTCGTCAGCGCCGAGCAACCGGATCCGAGCGGACCCTAGTGGTTCGGAACGGGTGACAACATGTCCGGCAGCGAGCCACTGGAAGAGGACCGCGTTAGCCTGTCCGGCCGTGAGCAGACCACTGGTCGCGGCAAACTCGGCTACCTCATTCATCGTCCGTTCACCATCGATCGCTTGCGCCACCGGCACGGCAAACCGACCGGTCAACCGAATCGGATGGTCACCACCGAACAGCCACACATCGCCCGAATTGTTTCGACAGTTCGCCACGCGATCGGGGCGCCACATGAGCGGGGATAAGTTAGACATTTATCTCAGTGTAAACCGAACTCGATGGCACCCATTGAGGTTTGTCGCAGATCCCATCACAGCGGGTAACGAACCCCTTGCCGCAGGCGTTCCGCGGCCCTAGCCCGCCAAGGAATTGCCAACGAAGACGCCCATAAAACTCCTCGACTTCCTCAAGCATCTGGCACCAGCGCTCACCGCCGTCAGCGGTGGTGCGATCACGGCCGAGTTAATGTGTGCCAATGAGCGTCACGCGCGCACGGGTCAATCCGGAGCTGACCGTCAGCGACCTTTGGCCTCATCTGGTCAACCTGACGCCGTCAGAAGTCATTGCACCCGCGACGTGGCAGTCCCTGGCGCCACTTGTGCCAGCACTACCTGGTCCTGTCGTCGGCTTCGAGCGACCGGTGAACGATCCCCGGCCCGGGGAGTGGGGATTCCCGCTGCCCCGCTGGCAGCGCACAACCGCACTGGCCATCGATCACCCGCATGCATCTCATGTCGCTCCGCTGGTGCGCGCGTGGATGGATCATCCCGGACTGGATGCACTGTGCGACCTGCAGATGCACACCTGGGACATCGTCGACGGCAGGAGTGCGACTCCGTGCGTATTCCTCCGCGTCGATCATCGCGGTGATTGGAAGTCGATGGTGCGAGGTTACGCGTCCGCCTTGCGCAACCAAGGCCATGTCACCGCCGACCTCATGTGGAATGACGTGGCTGATCGACTTGAGGAAGTTGCCGCGACCACACCGATCCGCGATGTCTCCTCTATCGGCATCTATCTTGGCCGCCCGAACTGCCCTATCCGCCTTACCGTCCGCGCGAGCCTGCGTCCCCATCCTGATCACCCTGCCTGGGCCCACGTTGACGAAGTTGTGGCGGCCGCCAAGTGGAAGCCTGAGCACGTGATCGTGGCCTTCGCACCCGGCGCGGATCCCG
>JAQCBM010000375.1 GCA_027729865.1 Actinomycetota bacterium | reverse complement strand
ATTCACTCGCGCGCATCGAGGATCAGCTCATTGAGCTCTACCGCGCAGCACGCGACTCGAAACCGCGCACGTTCGTGAACCTGGACATGGAGGAGTATCGCGATCTGGAACTGAGCCTGGATTCGTTCATGAAGGTGCTCGATCGCCTGGAGTTCAACGATCTCGAAGCAGGCATCGTGTTGCAGGCCTATATCCCCGATTCCCATGCCGCTCTGCGCACTTTGGTCACCTGGGCGAACGAGCGTTACGCACGAACCGGAACGGGGATCAAGGTCCGCTTGGTCAAGGGCGCGAACCTCGCGATGGAGCAGGTCGAAGCCGAGATTCATGACTGGGAATCCGCGCCCTACCCAACCAAGGCCGACGTCGACGCAAGCTACAAGGCGATGCTGGAGTACGCACTGCTGAACGCAACGCCCGGAGCACTACGCATCGGAGCGGCCAGTCATAACCTGTTCGAAGTTGCCTGGGCACTCACCCTTCGTGATGAACTGAGTGCGCATGACCGTCTCGAGATCGAAATGCTCGAAGGCATGGCACCACCGCAATCGCGCGCGGTGCGCAACGACGCTGGTTCCTTGCTTCTGTATTCACCGATCGTCGAAGAGTCCGAGCGCGATGCGTCGATCGCGTACCTGTCACGCCGACTTGATGAAAACTCTTCGCCCGAGAACTTCCTGCGCGCACTGTTCGACATCACTCCCGGTAGCCCGGAGTGGGAGGAGCAAGCTCAGCGTTTCCGGACGTCGGTCATCGAGCGGCACACCGTCACGCAAGAAGGTCGACGCACACAGGACCGCACCGCACCTCGTGACCGCTTCCCGGTCGATGGATCCTTCGAGAACGTCGCCGATACCGATTTCACCGTTCCGGCAAATCGCACCTGGGTGCGCCACCACCTCGGCAACTACCGGCCGATCGAGCCAACGCTCGTTGAATCAACCGACGAGGTTGACGCGATCGTCGAGCAAGCACAGCGCGCGCAAGCCGAATGGGCCAACACAAGCTGGGCAACCCGTCGCACTGTCCTGGCCCAGGTGGCAGAGGTGCTCGAGGAGCGTCGCGGCGAGGCGATCGCGGCCGAAGGGCACGTGATGGGCAAAACGGTTCGCGAATCCGATCCGGAGATCAGCGAGGGCATCGACTTCGTCACTTACGCCGCGCACCTCACTTTGGCCCACGAGGAGTACGAGAAGCAGGGTCTGACCTGGCAGCCGTACCCGGTGACTGTGGTGGCCGGCCCGTGGAACTTCCCGTACGCGATCCCACTCAGCGGCCTGGTCCACGCGATCGCCGCCGGCGGTGCAGCGATTCTGAAGCCTGCACCCGAAGCCCGCGAACTCGGCGCGCTCCTGGTCGACTCACTGCACCAGGCCGGTGTTCCCGAGCACCTAGTACAACTGGCCTGCACGCCGGATAACGAGGTCGGCCAGCACCTGATCACCCACGACGATGTGAACCTCGTGATGCTCACCGGCTCACTCGAGACGGCCGACCTGTTCACATCATGGAAGCCGTCTTTGCGCATCAACGCCGAAACCAGCGGCAAGAACGCAATGATCATCACGGCTGCAGCGGACATCGATCAGGCGATCAAGGATCTGGTGAAGAGCGCCTTCGGCCACGCCGGGCAGAAGTGCTCGGCCGCGAGCCTGGCGATCATCGAAGCCAGCGTCTACGACGATCCGACGTTCCATACGCGCTTGGCCGATGCCGTACGGAGCCTGAAGGTTGGTCCGGCCACGGACCTCTCGACGATTATGGGGCCGCTGATCGCTCCACCGCGCGGACCATTGCAGCGCGCACTTACCTCGCTCGAACCCGGCGAGACCTGGCTTGTCGAGCCCACGCAGGTCGATGACGTCACGTGGACTCCCGGTGTGCGCAAGGACGTGCAGCCCGGATCGTGGTTCCACCTCACCGAGTGCTTCGGTCCGGTGCTCGGCCTCATGCGCGCGGATAATCTTGCGCACGCAATCGAACTGCAGAACGCACCGATCTACGGACTTACCGGCGGCATCCAGTCACTCGATCCGAAGGAGATCGACTACTGGCGCGCGAACGTGCAGTGCGGCAACGCGTACATCAACCGGCACATCACCGGTGCAATCGTGCAACGTCAACCGTTTGGTGGTTGGAAGCGCAGCTCGGTCGGCTCGGGCACCAAGCCCGGCGGCCCGGATCACTTGCACTCTTATGGAGCTTGGTCGCGAAAGGGCACTGTTTCGTCGCCGAAAGGGCAGGAATTCAATCTCGAAAGGGCAATTACCGACTACCAGCGTGCCTGGAATGAGTACTTCTCACTCGAGCACGACCCCACGGGTCTTACCTGCGAAAGCAATGTCCTGCGATACCTACCGGTGGATCACGTGATTGCTCGCGTATCCACGATGGATTGCCCCGAAGTTGAGTTGCTCAAGCGCGCAGCAGTCATCACCGGCGCATCGGTGGAGTTCAGCACGCCCGAAACGGAGACCGACGCTCAACTCGCAGCGCGCATTTCCTGTCTGAATGGCGAGGTTCGCTTGCGGCTTCTCACTTCCGTGAACGACGACGTTTTGACCGCCGCTCACTCCGCTGGCGTAACGATCGATGACTCACCCGTAACGGGAATCGGACGCATCGACCTGCTGCGTTTCCTCAAGGAGCAGGCGATCTCCCGCACCATGCATCGGTACGGGCGGCTAATTCGATAGCACGTTCAGGCCGTGAG
>JAQCBM010000374.1 GCA_027729865.1 Actinomycetota bacterium | reverse complement strand
GGCGATGACATCGGCGACGTCAGCAGGATCGACGAAGGGGCCGATCGAGTATGTCTCTTTCATGTCGGCCGGGGTCTGTCCGCCTCGGCTCGCGGCGAGACGCTCGACGAGGTAGGGGCCATAGCCATACGCATCGCCCACCGGGATCGCAACGGACCGTTTCACCGAATCAGCGAGCGCGAAGAAACGTTGTGCGGTCGACCACGCGTCACGTTCGAGTTCGGCATCGAGACCGTGGCCGGTCACTTGGACAAAACCGAGATTGGAACACGCGTCGTCGAGGCGGGCGGCGACGTCGGCAATGGGATCGCGGAGATCGATGGTCGGCACGCTCACGTGTCGAGCGTACCGAGCGGCACGTGCGGGGATCAGGACGGGATTCGACGACCTGAGATCTCGTCAACCCGGATCCGAATCCAGTCGTCACGTTCGACAGCGTCGGCCCATGGTTCGAGTCCGAGGGAACCGAGATGCGCGATCTCATCAGCGTCGAGCACCGCAGTTGCGCCGCCTCGCGCCACCACGCTCCAACCCGCACGCGCTGCGTCATCGAACGCGTCGACTTCGAACGCCACCGGACGTTCCATCGATGCTGCGGTGAGTTTCGTGCCGAAGGTGGTGCGAAACACGACGGAGTGACCGTCGACGCGGTGCGCAACCGGGAAGATCATTGGCTCGCCGGCATCCATCACAGCCAGTCGCCCGATTGCGGTGTCGGCGATGAGCGCCCAGCAGGTATCGGGGTCGAGGATTTCGAGCCCCTGCCGGTCGAGGTTGGAGGCAGTTCCGGTGGTCATGCCCCCACGTTGACATCGGACTCACCACGCCCAACAGGGCCGATGGTCCCAGCGTTGGACGACTACGGTTGCGTCGTGGCCCCTGAGTTGACTCGAGCGGTGTTCGAGGCCAACCCCGATGCCGTGTTGATCGTTGCCGCTGATGGGATGATCCTCGATGCGAACCCGATGGCGCACGAGATGTTCCACTACGAACCAGCGGCGCTCATAGGTCAACCCGTCGAGATTCTCGTGCCGGAGATGAGCCGACATCGCCATATCGACCTGCGGTCGGGATACGTGGACCAAGCCATTGCTCGCCCGATGGGACTTGGCATGGGGCTCATGGCTCAACGCGCTGATGGTTCGAACATCCCGGTTGAGATCAGTCTTTCACCGACGAGCGATCGCGACGGTGTGGTCACCATCGCCACGGTTCGAGACGTCACCGATCGCCTGGCTGACCGCTCCGAGTCACGGCGAAATGCCTCGCGGCTGCAACTGCTCGAGGACCGTGAGCGCATCGGCCGTGACCTCCACGACATGGTGATCCAACGTCTTTTCGCGGCCGGTATGAGCCTCCAAGCGGTGGCGGCGATCGCCGAGCCCGAGTCGGTGGCCGAACGCATCATGGGCACGATCGACGCCCTCGACGACACGATCCGAGACATCCGCAACACCATCTTCGAGTTACACCTGCGCCGCGACCCTGCGCCATCAGAGCGTCTCGGCAATCTCATCGATGACCGCAGCGAGCTGCTTGGTTTTCGGCCGTCGATCTCGGTCACCCGCGAGATCGACGACCTGTCGTCAGAACTGATCGATGATCTGCTGGCCACTCTTGCCGAAGCGTTGTCGAATGCGATCCGTCACGCTGGTGCGTCCGCAGTCGATGTGACCATCGAGCGGCAGTCACGAGGTCTGTGTCTGCGAGTGACCGATGACGGCGTCGGCATGCCCGACGACCCGACGGGCGGGCATGGCTTGTCGAACATCCTCTGGCGCGCCGCGAACCACGGTGGTCGATGCGTGTGGAGCCCTGCCGACGGTGGCGGGACCGTCATGGAGTGGCACGTCCCGATCGTCAACTGAGCGCTCGGACGGAGCCGAGAGCTTCCTCAGTACTGCGATCGCTTGCGTTCTTCGAGCCGTGCGGCGAAGGCCGCAGCTTCGGTGCGTCGCGACATCCCGAGTTTCGAGAGCAGGTTCGACACGTAGTTCTTGACGGTCTTCTCCGCCAAGAACATCTCAGCCGCTATCTGTCGATTCGTCATACCCTCGCCGATGAGATCGAAGATCTTCGACTCTTGTGGCGTGAGATCGAGCAATCGCCCCTCTTCGCTGGAGCGCAGCCGACGGAGCGCCATCTTCGACTCGGCGGCGTCGAGCAACACAGCTCCAGCCGCGATTCGGCGAACGGCGTCGACGAGTTCGTTGCCGCGGATCTGCTTCAAGACATACCCGGCCGCACCGGCCATCGCTGCGTCGAGAATGGCTTGGTCGTCGTGGAACGAGGTGAGCATCAGGCAGCGAATGTCATCGAATTCACTGCGGATTGCCCGGCAGACCTCGATGCCGTTGCCGTCGGCGAGCCGCACGTCGAGCACGGCAACATCGGGCTGGCAGCGCCGAACCACGTCAAGGGCATCGCTCGCCCCGCCGGCTTCACCGACGACCTCGATGTCGTCTTGGGCGCTGAGCATCGCTGCGACACCGGCGCGCACGACCTCATGGTCGTCAAGCAGGAACACCCTGATGGTGCTCACCTCCGTCTGTGTCATGTGCCCCATCCTGACGGGGCATGACGGCATGTTCTAGGGACCTAGGTCCCCTGACGGTGTACACCTCGTGGGTCAGGCAGCCAGGGATGAGCGCTCGAGAATGTGCACGCCGCACGCCGAAGCGAGCCCGATGACGTGTGCTAGACCGATCTTGGCCCCC
>JAQCBM010000016.1 GCA_027729865.1 Actinomycetota bacterium | reverse complement strand
GTGGCGGGCGGCCACCAGGAAACCGGTGTGACCCGACATTCGGTGGTCGGGTCGAACCGCCAGGCCGTCCAGATGCCAGGTGCGCACGATCGATTCCTCGGCCCGCGGTTCGGTCCAGCGGCGCGACAGGCGCATGGTCTCCACCAGTCGAGAAAGCTGCGTGGTGGTTGCCACGTACCCCACCAGTGCTCCGCCTGGTCGTAGCAAGCGATCGGCCACGTCGAGGCATTCCCATGGGGCGAGCATGTCCAAGATGACGGCATCGAGTCCGTCTTGGGTTACCTGGTTGATCTGATCATCGCTGAGTTCGGCGAGGTCGCCTTCGATGAGATCCCAGGTGTTCGGTAATCCGCCGAACCAGCGTGCGACGTTTTCGCGGGCTTGCTCGGCGAAGTCGGATCGGCGCTCCATGCTGATGACCTGTCCCGTGGCACCGGTGGCGCGCAGCAAGTAGCAGGTGAGCGCACCGGATCCCACGCCCGCTTCGAGGACTCGCGATCCACTTCCTAGGTCCGACAGCGCAACGATCCGAGCGGCGTCCTTGGGGTAGATGACCGCGGCCTGGCGTGGCATGCCCAGGACGTAGTCGTCCAATTGCGGACGTTGCACCAAATAGGCGATTCCGCGGGAGGACATCGTGGTAGCACCTTCGGGCAGTCCGATGACGGCGTCGTGCGGAATCTGACCGCGGTGGGTGTGCAAGATCGCTCCCGCGCGAACGGTGATGGTCGTCTTGTTCCCACGCGTGTCGGTCATCTGCACCAGATCGCCTTCGCCGATGGGCCCGGTGCGCCGCGGTCCGATGGTTGTGGGCTCAAACGAGGGCTGCGGGTAGGAAGGACGCGCCATTCGACGGACCCTAGCGTCCGCGCACCTAGGGTGGCAGATGTGTTTCCAGCCTCGATCTCACCGTCGCGCGCTGGAGACTTCCTCACGTGCCCGTTGCTGTATCGATTGCGGGTCATCGACAAGTTGCCCGAGCCACCGTCGGCCGCCGCTGTCCGCGGGACATTGGTGCACGGGGCGCTGGAGGACCTATTCGCCTTAGATGCACGCGAGCGAACCGCGGAAAGAGCGGTCGACCTTTTCGAGCAGCGCTGGATCTCACTTCAAGATTCCGACCCTGAGAGCGCGGCCGCGTTGGCGGAAGGCATTGCCGCGGATGCGGATTCCGCGGCGGTTGCGCAAGCGATCATCTCACCGGCGCGAACATTGCTGGACACCTATTTTTCAATGGAGGATCCTGCTCGCCTCGAGCCGCATGCGCGTGAGATGGCGGTATCGACGGAGCTGGAGGACGGTCTGACACTTCGCGGCTTCGTGGACCGGGTAGATCGCGCCCCCGATGGGCGTATCCGACTCGTCGACTACAAGACAGGCAAGAGTCCGGGCGCTGGTTTTGAATCCAAGGCGATGTTCCAGATGCGCTTCTACGCGCTGGTGTGGTGGCGCATGACCGGCGATGTGCCCACTCGTTTGCAGTTGATGTACCTCAAGGACGGGCAGACCATCAGTTACGAGCCCGTTGCCGAGGAACTGCAAGCCACCGAGCGCAAGGTGCTGGCCATTCGCGATGCGATCGCACGCGCCGTGGACGACGGCTTCCACCCCTCGCCGTCAGCACTATGCGCGTGGTGTTCGTTCCATGAGTTTTGCCCATCCCAAGGTGGCGAGACTCCCCCGCTGCCAGCTGTGGGTTAGATGGTCGCGCGAGCTTCTTTCCATAACTCGCGCGGTGAGGTTCCTGCTAGATCCGTGATGATGTGGATACCGGTGACATCCGGCGGGATGGGTGCGATGTGCGGCACGGCCACGACAACACAGCCGGCGGCCACAGCCGAGCGAGCACCGGTCGGTGAATCCTCAATTGCTAGACACTCAGCTGGTGGGACTCCGATCAGTTCCGCCGCCCGCAGATACGGCTCGGGGGGCGGTTTGCCGTTCGTGATGTGGTCACCCGCAACGATCACAGTGAACGGGTCGCTTCCGATTTCCGCCCGCATCCGATCGGCGAGGGCTTCGACCAGCACCGCCCAGGATGCGGTGACGAGCGCCCGCGGGATACCAGCATCGATGGTCGCCTTGAGGAAATCGATGGCACCGGGTCGCCACTGCAGGGGTTCGAGGCGCATGTGCCCCTCGATGGTGGCAAGAAGCAATTCGCCAACGGCCTCAACTGAGCGATCGGTGCCGCTGAGCTGCACCATGTATGCCGCTACCCGTTCGAGCGGGCCGCCCAGGCAGTGCTCTTGGTCTGCCGAAGTCCAGTCCGATCCGAGCTCGGTCATGACCTCGATCTCCGCGGCGAGCCACAGGTGCTCGCTGTCGATCAAGGTGCCGTCCATATCGAACAACACGGCCTTCGGAGAATCGCTCATCGCGCCGCGAGTCTAGATCGCTAGCGTGTACCCAATGCGACTACAGATGTCCGATGGCGCGGCGGTTGTCGCCGAGGACTTCAATCTTTCTCCTGCGGCCATCGTTCAGGAACTACCGATCGTTCTGCTCCACGGCCTCTCCCAACAGCGTCACTACTGGCGTCCGGTTATCGACCGGATGCGCGGGGGTCGCATCATCACGCTCGATCAACGGGGCCACGGCGATGCGAGCGTTGCTGACGACGGTTCGGACATCGGTGTTGACCTGGATTTCCGCATGGATCGCCTCGCCGCGGACGTCATCGAAGTGCTCGATGCTCTGAATATCCCCCAGGCGATCGTGGTGGGTCATTCCTGGGGGGCATCGGTAGCCCTGCACACGGCAACGGCCTATCCAGCGAGGATCCGAGCCTGCGCGTTGATCGATGGCGGACTGTTCGGTCCACGCCACTTGGTGGGTCGGGCGGGTTCGCACGATGAAGTGCGGGAAGCACTACGCCCCCCGCCTCTGGGGATGATGCAGCCGGTGCTGTGGGAGGCCATTTCCGCTGGCGATCTATCGCCGTATTGGGGACCAGAGCTTCAAGCCGCCCTCGAGCCAACTTTCCGCACCGATGAGATGGGCCGCGTGTTCTCGCGCCTGGGAATGGATCGACATATGGCCGTGCTGGACGGTTTGTTCGACTACGACTCAAGGCTGGATATCCCGGCGGTGGCGTGCCCGGTGTGGGTGGTGGTGTGCGATCCACGGGTTGTGTCGGTGGACAAGGATTCTGATTCCGAGGATCCGGTATCACGCGCCTGGGAAGTGGCACGAGATGAGGCCATAGCCGATTTGCCAGCCCCATTCTTCGTGCAACGCTGGCATCGCGCACTGCACGACGTACCCTTGCAGTGGCCGGCGCTGGTGGCTGGCTTGCTGGAGACCATTGCCGAGCGGACGCGTGCGTAAGGGGGCACCTTGATCGAGTACGACGACCTCCCCTCGCTCACCGACCCGGTGATGATTGCGGCCTTCGAGGGGTGGAACGACGCCGGTGAGGCGGCTAGCTCGACCATCACGCACCTTCGTGAGGTCTGGCAGGCCGAGCTTCTCACCGAACTCGATCCCGAGGAGTACTACGACTACCAGGTGAATCGCCCGCACATCAGCGTGGACGATGCCGGCGTGCGGCAACTCGATTGGCCCGCAACTCGCGTGTACGTCGCCCGTGTGCCCCTGTTCCCACGCGACGTAGTGCTGATCCAAGGCATCGAACCGAATATGCGCTGGCAGCAATTCACCCGCGAGATCTTGGGCCTTGCTGCAGAGTTGGACGTCAACCTGGTTGTCACGCTCGGCGCGTTGCTGTCCGACAGCCCGCACACGCGTCCCGTGCCAGTCACCGGCTCGACCACCGATGCAAAGCTCGCCGCGGATCTGGGAATGGAGCCGAGTTCCTACGAAGGCCCCACCGGGATCGTGGGCGTGATTCAAGAAGCCTGCGAGCGTTTCGGCCTCTCAGCTGTGTCCCTGTGGGCTGCGATCCCGCATTACGTGGGCCAAGCCCCCTCACCCAAAGGCACGTTGGCGTTGGTGCGCAAGGTCGAAGACGTTCTGGACATTCCGGTGCCTTTGGGAGACCTGGTGGAAGAAGCGCGCGCGTGGGAGATCGGTGTCGATGAACTCGCCGAGGACGATGAGGAAGTAGCCGACTACGTCCGGCAACTCGAGCAGGCGCGGGACACCACCGAGTTACCCGAGGCCTCGGGCGAAGCAATTGCCAAGGAATTTGAGCGGTACCTGCGGCGCCGCAGCACCGACTAGCTCGCTAGTCGAGCAATTCGAAGAGAGCATCCACACCACCGGCGCTGTAGTGCAGCCACGCTTGGCCTGAATCGATCTGTTGGTGGCGTTCGTACTCCTTGCGCCACGCATTGAACGCCTCCTGTGCATCGGCTCCGCGCTGCACCTCACGCAGCGCCGCCCAGCGGCCCTCGAAGTACTTCACCGATTGCCCCGTGGTGCCGGTCATCGACACCTTGCACAGCGGCGCACCACCGGATGCGGTGTGCAGATCAGCCTCGGCGGTCTCGAGCAGACGAGCAAGGCGTACCGAATCAACCGGTGCACTCATCGTTTCTCCGACCGCAACCCCAGATATTCCGTGAGCGATGCTCGCGTTGCTGGGTCGAGATCTGGATCCTCGGTGTTGTCGGCTTCGATATCCCGCAAGATCCCCGTGGCGACCTTCTTGCCCAACTCAACGCCCCATTGATCGAAGGAGTTGATCTGCCAGATCGCTCCTTGCACGAACACGCTGTGCTCGTATGCGGCGATCAGTGCGCCGAGGGCAAACGGTGTGAGATCGGGAACCATCACCACGGTGGTGGGTCGATTGCCGGGCATCACCTTGTGAGTGACCAAGTCCTCGGTCGTGCCTGCTTGCCGGAGTTCGATCTCGGTAACCCCGCAGGACAGGACCGCAGCTTGCGCGAGCGCGTTTGCGACGAGCATCTCGTGCTGAGCTGCGTGGGCGGCATCACTACCCGGGCCCGGGTTCGCCACCACGATGATGTCGGCTGCAACGTCATCCGTGCCTTGGTGGAGAAGTTGGTAGAACGAATGCTGCCCGTTGGTTCCCGGCTCACCCCACACGATGCCGCCGGTGGCGTAGTTCACGGTGCTTCCGTCACGTCGAACCGACTTACCGTTGCTCTCCATGGTCAGTTGTTGCAGGTAGGCGGGAAACCGCGATAGGTCATTGCTGTAGGGCAGGACAGCGGTGGTGGGAATGTCCAGGAAGTTCCGGTTCCAAACGGCTATCAAGCCCATTAGCATCGGAACGTTGCGCGCGGGTGGTGCCGTGCGGAAATGCTCGTCCATGGCTGCGAATCCGTCGAGCATCGCCCGGAAATTCACCGGACCGATCGCGATCAGTGTGGAAAGTCCGATGGCGGAAGTCATCGAATAACGGCCGCCCACCCAATCCCAGAACCCGAACATGTTGCTCGCCTCGATACCGAACTCCACCACGGCTGGCTGATTCGTCGAGACGGCAACGAAGTGCCGGGCAACAGCGTCCTCACCTAGCACTCCGGTTAGCCATGTTCGCGCGTAACGAGCATTAGCCATGGTCTCTTGCGTGGTGAACGTCTTGGAGGCGACGATGAACAAGGTTGTGGCCGGATCCAGATCACCAAGGACACTCGCGATGTCGGCCGGATCGACGTTGGACACGAAATGGCACCGAAGTCCTGGTTGCCGGTAGGGCCGCAAGGCGCGGTACGCCATCGCCGGTCCGAGATCGGACCCACCGATTCCGATGTTCACCACATCGGTGATTGCTCGCCCATCGGCTCCGCGCCAATCTCCATTGCGGACGCTCTCAGCGCATACCCGCATGCGGTTCAACGTGTCGTGAACATCCCCCACCACGTCCTGACCGTCCACGGATAGCTCGGCCTGGAACGGCAACCTTAGAGCGGTGTGCAGGACCGCACGATCTTCAGTGGTGTTGATGTGATCACCGGCGAACATCGAGTCGCGCAATAGTTCAACCTGGAGTTCGTTGGCGAGCGCGACGAGAAGATCGAGCGTGGCCCCATCGATGCGTTGCCTGCTGAAGTCGAAGGAAAGCCCGGCCGCGTGGGTGCGCAGGAAATCCCGCGGGGTGTCCAGGAGTTCTCGGACGGTGGACATGGACTCCGCGCGCGTACGCAGCTCATTCCACGCGGGAACCTGAGTGGGATCGATGCTGTCGACCATGGCTACAACCGCACCCCGAGCAGTGCATCGGTCATGTGCGAGATCAGCCCCGGCGCTTCGGGGTCATCACCCCCAGCGGTTAGCGCTGCGTGCGCCCACGCGTCGATCGCGTCGAGGGCCGAGGGTGTTCGTAGATCATCGGCCAGTACTTCTCGCACCCGGGCGAGTGTGGCCTGAGCGCTCGGGCCCGTGGGGAGTGCGACCGCCGCTCGCCAGCGCGCCAATCGCTCGGCGGCTCCTTCCAATCCATGCGGAGTCCACGCCCAATCGCTTCGGTAATGGTGCGCCAGTAGCGCCAGCCGGATTGCCATCGGATCCACACCCTCATGCCGCAGAGCCGAGACGAAGACCAGGTTGCCCCGGGACTTGCTCATCTTGTGGCCTTGCCAGGCGACCATGCCCGAATGCACGTAGTGCCGGGCGAAGGGGTATTCCTCGGTGATGCGCTGGGCCTCCGAGGCGCCCATCTCGTGGTGCGGGAAGGCCAGATCCGAGCCGCCGCCTTGCACATCGATGGTCATGCCCAAGAAGTCCAAGGCGATCGCCGCGCACTCGATATGCCAGCCCGGTCGTCCATGACCCAGCGGTGTATCCCATGCGGGTTCATCAGGGCGAGCGCTTTGCCACACCAGACAGTCAAGGGGGTCTTCCTTGCCTGGGCGATCGGGATCACCACCGCGTTCGGAGAACAGCCGCAGCATCGTCTCGATATCGAGGTTGGCCACCGAACCGAAATGCGGATCGTTGCGCACTCGGAAGTAAAGATCCTCATCGACTGAGTACACGTCGCCGCGTTCGCGTAGTTCATCCACGTATCCAGCCACCGAGGGAATCGACTCCACTGCTCCGATGTATTCACGCGGGGGCAGCACGTTGAGCGCTGCCATGTCCTCACGGAACAGGGCGGTCTCACGGTCGGCTATCGCCCGCCAGTCCTGACCGGTCGCGACCGCGCGTTCCAGCAATGGATCATCGATATCGGTGACGTTTTGGACGTAGTGCACTTCGTGGCCGGCATCGGCCCACACTCGGTTGATGAGATCGAAGGACACGTAGGTGTTCGCGTGTCCGATGTGTGTGGCGTCGTACGGCGTGATGCCACAGACGTACATGCGAGCTGTTGGTCCCGGTGCTGTCGGTCGGACCTGTCCGGTCGCGGTATCGAAGAGCCGGAGCGGAAGTCCGGTACCGGGAAGGTCCGGGATCGGGGGCGCTACCCAGGAATCCACGACGTGACCCTATCTGCGGCTGGTGTGTCTTTCGGATGAGCAACGCTTTGTTAGAAGACCGGCCACGGGATAGCAGGCCAGTCCTCATTCGGAACGGGAAAGGTGCCGTACTTGATGAGCGACGCACATCGGTCGATGAGCGCATCCACCTCATACCGGTCTAACCACCGTTCGATCTCCGGCGCACCGTCCATCAGTTGACCGTGCAGACTCTCGACAGCTGTGAGTAGTTGCGTGGGGATCGCGGTGCCAGCCCAGCCCCACAGCACCGTCCGCAGTTTCGGTTCCACGGACAAAGTCACCCCGTGATCCACCGCCCACACATTCCCGTCCACATCGGTGATGACATGCCCGCCCTTGCGGTCACCGTTGTTGAGGATGGCGTCCAACACGGCCATTGCCTGGAGGCGTTCATCGTCGGCATGCACGAGGGCGACTGGATTGCCGATCCCGTCCGTTGCCCGAAGCACAGGGATCCACTCGGAGGGCACCGCATCGGGTGCCACCACATCCACTAGCCGGGCATCGTCGTCCTCATCGACCCACATCTGACACATTCCGGGGCCGGCAGGTCCGTCCTCACGCCACGCGGTCGGAGGAATAAGGCCGAACCCCAGGGCGCGGTCTATCTCGAAACTCGCCACTTCCCTACCGGTCAACGTGCCGGTAGGGAAATCCCACAGCGGGCGTTCTCCGCGCTGGGGCTTGTAGACGGCCGCCAGGTCTTCATCGAGCGAGCAGTGCAAAGTCGCGTTGCTCGCGCTGAGAATCCGCCCCTGGATCTCCATCGGGCACTCGAGCAAGCGCCGACGGATGTCGTCATTCATGAACGGCGCTTGTATCCGTTAGCGCGCGGGCAGATGTGACCCAGCGGATCGAGCGGCTGCTGGCAAAACGGACACGAAGGCCGCCCGCTTGAGACCACCGACCGCGTTCGCTCGGCGAAAGCACGCGCGTACGGCGCGGACAGCCACACTCGAAGGGTGTCCGGGCCATCGGCGTCGTCGTCGGCTAACTCCGGTGGTTCGAAGTCCTCGACCTCGGAAACGGCATGGGCCTCAATGACCACGAGATTGTTGGCCTCATCCCAACCCAACGCCATCGCACCCACTCGGAACTCTTCCTCGAGCGGAACATCCAGTGGCGCGTTGTCGGCCAACTCAACGGGCGCCTTGGCAGGAATCGAATCCGCCGGCGCGCGCGAACCGGTTACCTCATCCAGAAGTTGATCGATGCGCTCGGCGAGGACCAATGCCTGTTGCTTCTCGAAGGCAACGGTCACGACCTGATCGGCAGATCGAGCTTGCAGGAAGAAGGTTCGCTCCCCCGGCATCCCTACGGTTCCCACCACGAACCGTTCGGGCAGCCGGAACTCCAGAATCCGTCTAGGCATGGCCAGCCCCACCGCCCACCACGGCATCACCCTTCTTGCCGCGCTTGGGCTTACGCGTCAGGAAGGACAGATCCGAGCCAACGTCGTTGCTTCGGACAACGAAGGGACGGTCCTTCGTGTAATCGATGATGGAAATAGAACACGGATCCACACAAATGCGCTGGAACAGATCCAGATGGGTTCCCAGGGCATCGGCCAAGATCGCTTTGATGACGTCGCCGTGACTAACCACGGCGTATGTCGACTTCTCACCGAAGTGCTCGTTCCACCGCCGGATCGCCGAGGTTGCGCGTTGCTGCATGGCGGTCATCGATTCACCGCCCGGGAAGGTGACCGAACTTGGATGCGACTGCACGGCCTTCCACAACGGATCCTTGGCGAGCTTCTTCAGTTCCTTGCCGGTCCACTCGCCGTAGTGGCACTCCCCCACATGTTCGTCGAGGTGAATATCCAGGGGGCCAGCATCGTGAGCGTTGGCGATCGCATCTGCGGTTTGTCGAGTCCGCTCCAGCGGCGATGCCACGATGCCGGCGAGTGTCACACCCGCCAACCGCTGGGCCACGGCCGCTGCTTGGGCTTGGCCGTGTTCGTCGAGGAGCACGCCATCGGACCAACCAGCAAGAACACCCGTGGCGTTGGCCTGGGTACGCCCATGACGGACGAGAACGACGGTAGCCACCGGTCAACCCTAGAAGTGGAAGCTTCATGAGGCATGTTGTGTTGGACGTCCCACGCTGGGCAGTTCTCTCACGGCAGAATGGATACGTGGTGATCGCGTGATTCGGGGATTGGGTGCCTACCACCCCGGCGGGGCCATCGACATCGTCGATGACTCCCCTCGCCATATCCCGAACGATGAGGACCTCACCGGCGCATTGGTCAAGGATGAGTTGAGGCAGCTGCTGGAAACGGCACGGGAATATTCCGAGGGTTTCGTGTGGGTGGGACTCCTGGATCCCACCAAGCCTGAGTTGATCGCCGTGCAGGAGGTCTTCAACCTGGAGCACCTGCAGGTGGAAGACGCCGCAAATAGTCGGCAACGAGCCAAGGTGGACGTATCTGACGACGGCACGGTGTTCACGGTGCTCAAGACACTCGGCTACGACGAAGAGAGTTTGGTGATCGACACCGGGCAGGTATCGATCTTCACCGGTCCCGGTTATGCGGTGACCGTTCGGCACGGACAGCACGGCGATCTCAGTTCGATCAGAGAACGATTGAAGGCCAGCGCCGCATTACGAGAACACGGCTCGCTAGCAGTTCTCTACGCGATCATGGACATGACGGTCGATGGCTACCTCGCGGTGGTCGATGCCGTATCCGAGGACGTGGGCGAGGTGGAGACCGACGTCTTCTCGATGGCACCCACCACGGATGTGACGAAACGCATCTACGACCTCAAACGCGAGAACATGCAGGCACGTAGGGCGGTGCAACCGCTGGCTCGTGTGGGACACGATTTCGCGGATGAGGTATTCGAGCCGATGCCTGAGCCGCTGAAGCCGTACTTTCGAGATATCGGTGAGCACATCTTGCGCGCCCACGATGCCATCGAGAACATCGACTCGCTCCTGATGACGATGCTCATGGCCAGTACCGCCATGCAGGACCTGAAACAAAATTCCGACACCCGGAAGATTTCGGCCTGGGTCGCGATCGCCGCCGTCCCCACTGTGGCAGGAGGCATCTACGGCATGAACTTCGAGAACATGCCGGAGTTGAAGTGGGAGTGGGGCTACCCGATCATCCTCGGCGGCATCGCGATCGTGTGCCTGCTGCTGTACCGAGGCTTCAAACGCAACGGCTGGCTGTAGCGCTCACATCTCACAACTTATGTGGCGGTGATAACGCCGGTCGCGAGCAGCACCAACAGCACGGAGCCCAAGACAACGCGGTAGATCACGAAGGGCATGTAGGAGCGGGTGGTGACCCACTTGATCAACCACGCGATCACTAGATAGCCCACCACCAGCGCGATGCCCGTGGCGATCAAGGTTTGAGCCCACTGGACATTCGGGTCATCACCGATCTTGGTGGCCTCGTACAGGCCGGAGGCCAATACGGCGGGTATCGCGAGCAAGAAGGCGTATCGCGTTGCTGCATAGCGCGAGTAGCCCAATGCCAAACCCGTGGAGATCGTGGCGCCGGACCGTGACACACCGGGGATCAAGGCGAGTGCCTGGCCGAAGCCAAAGAGCACACCGTCACGAATGTTGAGTGACTCCAGCTCCCTGGTCTTTCGGCCCAACCGATCGGCGAGCCCGAGGACCACACCGAACACGATCAAGACGGTCGCGACGATCCACAGATTGCGTGCGCTGGTCTCGATGACCGAGGCAAAAGACAACCCGAGGGCGGCGATCGGGATCGTGCCGATGATCACGTACCAACCCATCCGTGCGTCGATACCTTTTCTGAGTTCTGGTTCGCGGAAGCTTCGAAACCACGCACTCAGGATGCGCGCGATGTCGTGCCGGAAGTAGATCAAGACCGCGGCTTCAGTGCCGATTTGCGACACCGCTGTGAATGCCGCGCCCGGATCCCCCCAGCCGAAGAGTCTGGAGACGATGAGGATGTGCGCCGAGGACGAGATCGGCAGGAATTCGGTGAGACCCTGCACCAGCCCGAGGACTACCGCCTCGAACCAGGACATCGGTTCAGCCATTAGTCACCGAGTCCGGTGCGCTCCATCAACTCGCTCATCATGCGCAGCACGCCCACGCGCTGGTCGATGGTCCCGGCGTAACTACCGATCGTGAGCGTGGTCACCCCGGCATCGGCGTAGGCATGCAGGCGCTCAGCGATGCGGTCGGGCGGACCGAGCAGGGACGTGGAATCCAAGAACTCCAAGGGCACCGCCGCAGCGGCCCCGGCATAGTCCTTGGCCATGTACTTGTCCTGCACCTCGATGGCGGCTTCTTCGTACCCCATGCGAGTCATCAATTGGTTGTAGAAGTTCTTGTCGCGGGAACCCATGCCGCCCACGTACAACGCGGCATAGGCACGAACCTGATCGGCGGCCTCCTCCACGCTCGCGCCCGGCACCACGGGAACGGTGGGCACGACATCGAAGCCGTCCATCGTCTTGCCCACCGATTCACGACCACGGACGATCGGAGCCATGATCTCCCCCGCCTGCTCGGGGCTGAAGAAGATCGCAAGCCACCCGTCCGCGATTTGCCCGGTCAACTCCAGGTTCTTCGGCCCGATCGCGGCGAGATAAATCGGAAGGGACTCGCGCACCGGGTGCACGGTGAGGGTGAGTGCCTTGCCAGGTCCATCGGGTAGCGGCAGTTGCCAGAACTCACCGTTGTATGTGACACGTTCTCGCCGCAGCGCCATCCGGACGATGTCCACGTACTCCCGTGTTCGGGCCAGCGGCTTGTCGAAGCGCACCCCGTGCCAACCTTCGGAGACCTGCGGCCCCGACACACCAAGACCGAGCCGGAATCGACCACCGGACAACGTGTCGAGCGTTGCCGCGGTCATGGCGCAGTTCGCGGGTGTGCGACCGGGAATCTGGAAGATCGCCGACCCGATGTCGATCGACTCGGTCTGCGCTGCGATCCAGCTCAGCACCGTTGCGGCATCCGAGCCGTACGCCTCAGCAGCCCAGACCACCGAGTAGCCGAGGCGATCGGCCTCGCGGGCCACCTCGAGGTTGTCCGCGTCATTACCTGCACCCCAGTAACCGAGGTTCACGCCTAATTTCATGACGCCACCCTAGGGGCAAAGCCCGATTCGTCGGCCCAATCGCAATAGCGTGCGTTCATGCAGCAGCGACCGTTGGGCAAGTCCGGGCTTTGGGTCGGGCGATTGGCCCTAGGAACCATGACCTGGGGCAAGCAGACCGATGAGTACGAGGCGCGCGATCAACTCGCTGCCTTCCTCGATGCCGGCGGCACCCTCATCGACACTGCTGACAGTTACGGCATGGGCATCAGCGAGGAACTGCTGGGAACGTTGCTGCAGGAATTCGACTGCCGCAAGGACGTGGTGCTGGCCACCAAGGCTGTGCAGCGACCGGACACCGATCGGCGCCTGGATGCCAGTCGGCGTCACCTGCTGGATGCTCTTGATGCCTCCTTGAAGCGCCTGGACGTCGATCACATCGACCTGTGGCAGTTGCATCGATGGGATTCTTGGACTCCCCTGGAGGAAACCCTCGCAGCCCTCGACCACGCCGTGACCAGCGGCAAGGTCCGATACGTGGGCATCTCCAACTACTCAGGTTGGCAGACCGCTCGTGCGTGCACCATTCAGCAGGTGAAGGGGATCGCGCCGATCATCACCACGCAGATGGAGTACTCACTACTTGAGCGTGGCATCGAACGCGAGATCATCCCCGCCGCACAGAGTTTGGGCATCGGAGTGCTTCCATGGTCGCCATTGGGTCGAGGAGTGTTGACCGGTAAGTACCGACACTCGATTCCGATCGATTCGCGCGGGGGCAATCCGGAGACCAGCGGATTCGTCAATGCCTACAACAACGAGCGCGCGCACCGGATCGTGGATGCCGTATGCACCGCGGCGGACGGTCTCGACGCTGCGCCCGGTGAAGTTGCGCTGGCGTGGTTGCGCGACCGTCCCGGTGTTGTTGCTCCGATCTTGGGGGCTCGCACCACGCAGCAACTGATTTCGGCTCTAGCGAGTGAAGAACTTGAGCTGCCCGAGGAGATCATCATTGCCCTCGACGATGTTTCCGAGCCGTCCATGGGCTATCCGGAAGCAGGCTGGGCGCAGCGTCGCTGATCGATAGGCACTGATCGATAGGCGCTGACCGATATTCGCTGAGCGCGTGAAGGGCGCCGAGTTTCGGGATACGGTGAAGTGATGAGCCGCCGACTCAGCACCTGGGAGTTTCGCGAGGTGAGCATGTCCCGCGACACCCCGCGAGAGGAAGCACGTCAGTTGCTCACGGCCAGCGCCGAAACCGGTAATTGGGAACTCGATCGAACGCGTATCTTTCGCGACGGCAGACGTCAGTACCGGCTGCGCCGACGCGTGTATCGGATCGCTCGAACCGCCTAAGTTGGTTACTGACGCCTCAACAGGCCATGAGGAAGCGGTGCAACACCCGCACGCCGAACTGAAGACCATCCACGGGTACTCGCTCATCCACTCCATGGAATAACCGCCAGTAGTCAAGATCAGCGGGCATTTGTAACGGTGAGAAGCCGTAGCAATCGACACCGAGCCGCGTGAGCGCTTTGGCATCGGTGCCGCCGCTGATCATGTACGGAACCGCGCGTGCCCCCGGATCGGCATCCCGCAACACCGATGCCATCAAATCGAAGGTAGTTGTTTCGAAGGGTGCTTCGATCGCGATGTCTGAGTTCATCACCTCAATATCGATGTGTTCGGACACCAGCGAGCGGATGGTTTCATCGAATTCAGCCTCGTAACCCGGCAGGAATCGACCATCGATGTGTGCCGAGGCTTCGGTGGGAATGACGTTCACCTTGTAACCCGCTTCGAGCATCGACGGATTGGCGGTGTTTTGGAGAGTGGCTCCGACCAACATGCCCAATGTTCCGAGGCGTTGCAGCACCTCGCTCGTATCCGAGATGGTGAGATCGATTCCGTACGCCTGCGAGAGTTCATCCAGGAATCTCTCGACGGTCTTGGTGCGACGGACCGGCCAATCATGACGTCCGATGCGCGCTACCGCTTCCGCGAGTTCGGTGACCGCGTTGTCCTCGTGGATCATCGACCCGTGCCCGGCGCGCATCGACGCGCTCAAACGCAACCACTTGATGCCCTTCTCTGCCGTTTGGATGGGATACAGACGTAGGTCGTCGTTCACCGACAGGGAGAAGCCACCGACCTCCCCGATGGCTTCGCTGGCACCTGCAAAAAGGTCCGGTCGGTTCTCCACGAACCATTGCGAGCCGTGCACCATGCCGGCCTCTTCATCAGGAAAAAAGCACACGATCACATCTCGACGTGGACGCTCACCTGTTCGACCCCAATGGCGGGCAACCGCCAAGATCATCGCGTCCATGTTCTTCATGTCCACCGCACCTCGGCCCCAAATGAAGCCATCGTCGATCTCCGCCGCGAAGGGTGGGTGGGTCCAATCCTCAGCGATCGCCGGGACCACATCGAGGTGACCGTGCACCACGAGGGCTGGTGGGCTCGGGTCCGTTCCTGGAATGCGCAAGACCAATCCCCGCCGGCGATCACTGGTGGTGACGATGATCTCCGGATCCCAGCCCACCTCACGCAAGATCTGGGCGCAGTAGTCGGCGGCCTCGGCTTCACCGACTGTCTCCGGAGATGGGCCGTAGTTGCTCGTGTCGATTCGAATGAGATCGCGAGTGACGTCCACGACCTCTGTCTGCAGGGCGATCAGCTCGTCGTCGGTCATGGCCCCATCCTGCCGTGTGGGATCGACGCGGCGTTATGCTTTCGCGGCACACGTCCGGGTGGCGGAATTGGCAGACGCGCTAGCTTGAGGTGCTAGTGCCCTTTACGGGGCATGGGGGTTCAAGTCCCCCCTCGGACACAGGAGATGGCTCGGACAAAGAAGAAGGCCCCAGCAAGAGCTGGGGCCTTCTTCTTTTGGAGTCATCGT